>CAMXNV010000001.1 GCA_947245315.1 uncultured Oscillibacter sp.
TGCTGGTCCAGGCCCGGGAGCACCTGATTAAAAAGACCTTCGAGGCCATCCAGGGGGCCAAGAACGTCATTCTCCATTTCTATAACTCCACCTCCACCCTCCAGCGGAAGGTGGTCTTTCACATGGACTGCGACGGCATCACCAAAATCGCCACCGACGCCGCTGATCTGATCTATGAGATGTCCCAGCCAATGATTGAATCCGGTATGAATCTCCGCTTTGAATACTCTCCGGAGTCGTTTATGGGCACCGAGATGGACTACGCCGTGGAAATTTGCCAGGCCGTCCTGGACCACCTCCACGCCACGCCGGAGAACAAGGTCATTTTGAACCTGCCCACCACGGTGGAGAACTGTATGCCCAACCAGTTCGCCGACATGCTGGAGTACTTCATCCGCAAGCTCCCCTCCCGGGACTGCGCCGTCATCTCCCTCCACCCCCACAACGACCGGGGCTGCGGCGTGGCCACCACGGAGATGGGCCTGCTGGCGGGGGCCGAGCGGGTGGAGGCCACCCTCTTCGGCAACGGCGAGCGCACGGGCAACGTGGACATGGTCACCCTGGCCATGAATATGTACACCCAGGGCGTGGACCCGGAGCTGGACTTCTCCAATATCAATAAGATCAAGGAGATGTACGAGCGCTGCACCAAGATGCCCGTGGGCGACCGGCAGCCGTATGTGGGCAAGCTGGTCTTCACCGCCTTCTCCGGCAGCCACCAGGACGCCATCAACAAGGGCGTCCAGTATATGAAGTCCTCGGGCACCGAGTACTGGGAGATTCCCTATCTCCCCATCGACCCGGCGGACGTGGGCCGGGAGTACGAGCCCATCATCCGCATCAACTCCCAGTCCGGCAAGGGCGGCGCGGCCTACATCATGGAGCACGACTTCGGCTTCGACCTGCCCAAGTCCATGCAGCCGGAGTTCGGCCACATCATTCAGGTGGAGACGGACAAGGTGGGCAAGGAGGTGGCCCCGGAGCGGATCAACGAGCTCTTCCACCAGGAGTATATCGAGGCCAAGCAGCCCTACCAGCTCCTCAAGCACGCCTTCCAGGAGACCATCGACGACGAGGGCCACTCCCACGTGGCCTTCCAGGGGACCCTCCGGCACACGGACACGGTCTTCCAGGTCTCCGGCGAGGGCAACGGCCCCATCGACGCCTTCTTCAACGCCATCCAGGGGGAGAAGATCTCCCGGTTCTCCTTCCTAGACTACGCCTCCCATGCCATCACCGACGGCTCCGACTCCCAGGGCGTGGCCTATATCCTGCTCCAGGACCAGCGCACCGGGAAGCAGTATTGGGGCGTGGGCCTCAGCCACAACATCAACCTGGCGCCCCTCCGGGCCATCCTGGCCGCCATCAACCGGGCCAAGCGGGCCTAAGCTCTGAAAGGCAATCCTCTCACAATGCGGCCTCCCGGCAAAGCTGGGCAAGTTTACAGAACTTTAAAAAAGTTCTGTAAACTTATGATTTTAATGGTGCAGGAAACCCTTCCTGGGTTTCCCGCACACACCCTTCCTTCCCGTCGAACCAGTCTTCTGCGTTTTTGACAGCCTGCGGCCTCCCGGCTCTGCCGGGAGGCCCTTTTCTCCTCTCCGCGCCGTCCTTCCGCCCGAAGGCACTCTTCTAGCCTCTCCGGTCCCGCTCCGGCTCCTCCCCCGGCCCCCGGTTCCTCGCACCCATGCCCGCCTCCATACCGGCCATGAAAATCAAGACCTTCAGCACCTGCTCGTCCTGCATCTGGGTAATCTTCTCAATCACGGCCTGCCGATCCGTAAGCTCCATGGTAATCCTCCTTCCGGTTTCTTGAATGGTTAAAGCTTAACATAAATGGTTTACCTTGTCAACAACTTATTACTTGACTTATTTAAGTTTTCCTGCTATTCTACCAGTCATAAGGGGGTGTGACCATGAACCAATGTGACCGGATCAAGTCCATTCTTCAAGAGAACAAATTAAAGCAGAAGGAGCTGGCCGCCGGGCTGGGCGTGACGGAGAGCTATATTTCGGTTCTGCTGAAAAAGCCGGAGGTGCGCCTTTCCCGCTCCATCGCCGCGCTGATTGAGGAAAAGTACGGCTACAGCGCCGACTGGGTGCTGAGCGGCGCCGAGCCCAAGCTGAAGCGGGCCAGCCGGAACAGGTCCCTGTCGGAGCTCCACCAGAAGGCCCTGGCCCAGCTGGAAAAAATGAACGACGACCAGGTCAAGGCCGTCCTCGCCTTTATCAACTCCCTGGGCGACATCGAAAAATCCCTGGCGGAGCACGGAGAGAACGCCGCAAAGGCAAGCCGTACCGCCTCGGGGGAGCCGCCGGAAAATCTGTGAGCCCGCGCTGAAAGGGGGAGCATGCAATGCCGTTTTTTCAATACTGTGAGCACTCTATTTTTTACGAGGAATACGGAGCGGGCGAGCCCCTGATCTTTCTCCACGGCAACACCGCCTCCTCCAAGCTCTTCCAGCCCCTCGTGCCTCTGTACGCCGGGCGGTTCCGATGCATTCTCATCGACTTTCTGGGGAACGGAAGGTCCGGACGGGTGACGGCCTTCTCCCCCGGGCTGTGGCACGACGAGGCCCTGCAAGCCGCCGCGCTGGCGGAGCATTTGCAGTGCAGGGGAGCCGTTCTGATCGGGACCAGCGGCGGGGCCTGGGCGGCCCTCAACGCGGCCCTGGAGCGCCCGGAGCTGTTCCGCGCCGCCGTGGCGGACAGCTTCGACGGGCGCACGCTTGGCAGCCGGTTTTCTCAGAAGCTCCTGTCCGAGCGGGCCGCGGCGAAGGCGGACCCGCAGGCCAGGCAGTTTTACGAGTGGTGCCAGGGCCCGGACTGGGAGACTGTCGTCGATCTGGACACGGAGGCCCTGCTGAAGTGCGCGGAGGAACAGCGCCCCCTGTTCCACCGGCCCCTGGAGGAGCTGCGCCTCCCGGTGCTGCTCCTGGGGAGCCGGGGGGACCGCCTTTGCAGGGAGGACCTTCCGCAGGAATACGAAGAGATGGCGGCCTCCATGCCCCGGGCCTCCGTCCATATCTTCGAGCAGGGCGGACACCCGGCTATCTTGACAAATGCCGAACAGGCCGCGGAGGTCATCCGCGAGTTTATTCTGACGGCATGACGGCAAATGTGGAGGAGGGAAGCAAAAGAGGCCCCTTTGGAAAGGGGCTCTTTTTACTTTCCACCCAACGGAAATGACATAGCCGCCGGGAGTGTCCTATTAGCAGATTTATTGTGGGGGGCCCTGCCCCTTCCGTTTTTCGGTCGTGCCAGGCTCCCGGGGAAATGGCCTGGTCTGGGGACCAGGCCCCACAGGGTGTTCTATCGATAGAAGAAGTGTGGGGCCGGTCCCCAGACCGGCCATTCCCCGGAACCATGGCGGTTTCAGAGGAACGGGCCCCTTGCATTTTCCCGGCGCACCTGCTACACTAGCTCTCAGGACGTTCAACGCGGAACGCTCAAAAAGGAAAAGGAGGAGCAAGCAATGCAGAACACATTTGAATTGTTGCACGTGGGGTTCAACTGCCCCAATCCCGAGGAGGCCTGGAAGCTGACGGAGCTCCTGGGCATGATGTTCAACCTCTCCACCCGGCAGGGCAACAAGTCGGATTTCGCCGGGAGCTATTTTGAGAGCATGAAGGCCCCCTTCCTGGGGACCAACGGGCACATCGCCATGGGGACGGCGGACCTGGAGGCCGCCGTAGCGGAGCTGAAGGAAAAGGGCTTTTCCTTCAACCAGGACACCGCCGCCTACTCCGAGGACGGCAAGCTGAAAAACATCTACCTGGCCGGGGAGTTCGGCGGCTTCGCCATCCACATCATGCAGCGCAAGTAAAAAGAGCGGCCCAAGCAGCCCAAGCGATACCAAAGGAGTTACCCATGCGAGAAAACTTTCTGGCGGCCCTGGGGGCGGTTCTGCCCATGGCGCTGCTGATGGCCCTGGGGGCGGGGACCCGCAGGGCCGGGGTGGTGGACCGCCCCACCATGCGGAGCCTGGATAAGCTGACCTTCCGGCTGTTCATGCCCGTGCTGCTGTTTAAAAACATCTACGAGACGGACCTCTCCCAGAATTTTGACCCGCGGGAGATTCTCTTCGTCGTCCTGGCCCTGGCGGCGCTGCTCCCCCTGGCCCTGCTGCTGCCCCGCCGCCTGGAGCCGGACCCCGTGCGGGCCGCCACCATCGGCCATGCCATGATGCGGACCAACTACCTCCTCTTCGGCGTCACCGTGGCGGAGTCCATCTACGGCGAGGGCCGCATCGGCTCCGTGGCCCTGGTGGGGGCGGTGGCCGTCCCCATCACCAACGCCCTGGGGGTGGTCATCCTGGAGTCGGGCCTCTCCGGCCGGACGAGCCCGGGGAAGCTGGCTCTGTCCATCCTGAAAAACCCCATGGTCCTGGCCACGCTGGCGGCCCTGGGGCTGATGGCCCTGCCCGTCCGCCTCCCCGCCCTGCTCTGGGGGGTGATCCGGGACCTGGCCGGGGTCACCACCACCCTCAGCTTCATCTCCCTGGGGGTCAGCCTGGACCTGGGAGAGGCCCGGGCCAACCGCCGCCGCCTGGCCGTGGGCACGGGACTGCGGACGGTGCTGGTGCCCCTGGTGTTCCTGCCCCTGGCGGTGGCCCTGGGCTTCCGGGGCCAGAGTTTGTGCGCCCTGATGGTCCTCTTCGCCGCGCCCACGGCGGTGGCCTCCTATCCCATGGCCGTGGCCATGGGGGCCGACGGGCCCCTGGCGGGCCAGCTGGTCTGCGCCACCACCGTGCTGTCCGTGTTCACCATGTTCTGCTGCACCTTCCTCTTCCAGAGCCTGGGCCTGCTCTGAGGGGAGGAGGCCGAAATAGGATATCCGGAGGCCGGGGACCGCTGCGTCCCCGGCCTCCGCTTGCATACCCGCCCTTCACATCTTGTTCACATCTTGACTTTTGACCCCAAAGGTGTATAATCGTCCTATATTCGACACGTTTCGCGTCCCCGTCTTTTGAGGAGTTGGTATTCACATGGCCTTTCATTCCGCCCCCTTCCTGTTCTTCTTTTTCCCCGCGGCCTGGCTGCTCAGCCTGTTGGTGTCCGGCAGGGGACGGAGCTATGTTCTCATCGCCGTCAGTTTGGCCTTCTACGCCTGCGGCCAGTGGCAGGGGCTTCCCTGTCTGCTGCTGTCCGCCGTTGTGAGCTGGGCTGCCGGTTTTTTCATGCCCCGGGTCCGGCGGAGAAAGGCCCTGCTGGCGGCTTCCCTGACCTTCCACCTGCTGCTCCTGGGGACCTTTAAGTACCTGGACTTCTTCACCGGCGCCCTGAACCAGCTGCTGGGGACGGAGCTCCCGGCGGCGGGGCTGCTGCTGCCGGTGGGCATTTCCTTTTTTACCTTCAAGTCCATGTCCTACCTGGTGGACGTCTACCGGGACGAGAACGCCGGGGCGCGCCGCTTTTCCGACGTGCTGCTCTACGTCTCCTTCTTCCCCCAGGTGACCTCGGGCCCCATCTCCCGCTTCGGCCAGTTCATCCGGGGGCTGGACAGTCCCCGGGTCACCGCCCAGGGGGCCGCCAGGGGCCTCCGGCGCTTCACCGTGGGCTTCGCCAAGAAGGCCCTGATCTCCGAGATGGCGGCCACGGTGGTCAACGCCGCCTTTACCCTGGGGGACGGCCTGGACGCCCGCATGGCCTGGCTGGGGGCCGTCGCCTACACCTTACAGATCTACTTCGACTTCTCCGGCTACAGCGACATGGCCATCGGCCTGGGGAGCCTCTTCGGCTTCGAGACTCCGGAGAACTTCGACTACCCTTACATCTCCGCCTCCATCACCGAGTTCTGGCGGCGCTGGCACCTCTCCCTCTCCCTCTGGTTCCGGGACTACCTGTACATCCCCCTGGGCGGGGGACGCCGGGGCCGGGGGCGGAAGTGCCTGAACAAGGCCCTGGTCTTCCTGCTCTGCGGCCTGTGGCACGGGGCCAGCTGGACCTTCGTCCTCTGGGGCGCGTGGCACGGCCTCCTCTCCGCCCTGGAGAGCGCCCTGCCCATGAAAAAGGAGACGCCCCTGGGCCGCTGCCTGGGGCACGTCTACACCCTGCTGGCCGTTTGCCTGGGCTTTGTGGTCTTCCGGGCCGCCACGGTGGAAGAGGCGTTCACGGTCCTCCGGGCCATGTTCACCGGCTTCACCCTGACCTCCGCCTCCACCCTGGCCCTGGCGCGGATCAGCCCCGCCGTCTGGTGCGCCCTAGCCGCGGGAATCGCGGGCAGCCTGCCCCTGGGCCCCTGGCTCAAGCGGCGGCTGGACGGGAAGTGGCTGGAGTTCTCCTCCTTCGCCGGGGCGGCGGCCCTGTTCGCCCTGTGCCTCCTGGCCGCGGCGGGCAGCAGCTTCCAGCCCTTCATCTACGCCCAGTTCTGAGAGACGAAAAATTTTTTAAAAATTTCTCCAAACCATAAAACCAAACGGCCTCCTCATGGTACTAATATAATGTAGAGAGTTTGGGGGTCCTTCCCCTCCCTTCTCTGCCATCCTATTGAGAAATCGTCGAGAGGCACTGTTATGAAAAAGAATGCCGCCTACGCCGCCTTCACGGCCCTCATCCTGCTGCTGTGCCTGCTCCCCTCTCTGGGGATGCTGCTGCCCGCCCGGGAGGAAGAGGCCGGAGGCAACCAGGCCCTCTCCAGGGCCCCCTCCCTCCGGGACCCGGAGGGAAATTGGAACACCGGCTATCTCTCCCAGCTCCAGGACTACGCCGGAGACAACTTCTATCTCCGCCAGGACATGATTACCGCCTGGTCCGCCCTGAACGCCAAGCTCCTCCGGAGCTCCATCACCGAGGACGTGGTCCTGGGCGGGGACGGCTGGCTCTACTTCGCCGACACCCTGCCGGACTACGCGGGACTAGACCCCTTGACGGACCGGGATATCTTTTCCGCCGCCCGGAACCTGGCCCTGATCCAGGAGTACTGTGAGGAGCAGGGGGCGGACTTCCTCTTCACCCTGGCCCCTAATAAGAACTCCCTCTATCCGGAGCACATGCCCGCTTTGCCGCAGGATGATTTGCGCTCCAACGCCGGACGGCTGGCGGAGGAGCTGGCGCGGCAGGGCGTGAACTACCTGGACTGCTTCGCCCTCTTCCAGGGGCAGGAGGAAACCCTATATTTCAAGACCGACTCCCACTGGAACGGCAAGGGCGCGGCCCTGGCCGCCGACGCGGTGAACGAGGCCCTGGGCCGGTCCTCCCGGTACTTTGAGGGCCCCTTCGCCCCGGAGGAGAGCCACAAGGGGGACCTCTACGACATGCTCTATCCCGCCGGGGAGGGCCTGGAGACCGATCAGGTCTATCGCGGCGAATTGACCATAGAATACGACGTGCCCATCCGCTCGGCGGAGAACCTGACCATCATGACCCACGGCGGCGGGGAGGGCTCCCTGCTGATGTTCCGGGACTCCTTCGGGAACAACCTCTACCCCTACCTGGCGGACAGCTTCGACGCGGCCCTGTTCTCCCGGTCCATGCCCTACCGGCTGGACCTCGTGGCCCAGCGGGAGGCAGACTGTGTGGCGGCGGAGCTGGTGGAGCGGAACCTCCGGTATCTCATCCGGAACGTGCCCGTCATGCCCGCGCCGGTGCGGGAGCTGCCCGAGGGTTACCCCGAGACGTTTTATATCTGGCATGACAAGAACGACGGAATCGTTTTTTCCGTCCGGCCCTCCGACGATTTACCGGGTTACACCCTGGTCACCGGCCCTCAGATTGCGGAAGATTTGATTCTTCCGGCGGTGACCCCGGACTCCCAGGTGCTGATTCCCGCGTCGGACGGAAATTATTATGAGGCGTTTTTGCTGGAGGACGGCGGCGCGGGCCTCTACCTCCCGGAGGGCGTGCGGCCCTTGGGCGTCGCCTACGCCCCGGTCTGGGGCGTCCCTTGGAATACGGAAGCTTGAATCAGGTATAAAGGAGAGTACGAGCATGGGAAAGACGAGTTGGATTGCGCTTTTGCTGGCTCTGGTGATGCTGGCCACCACCGTGCCCGCCTTCGCCTTCGGGGCGGAGAGCCTTGCGGTGCAGACCTACAGCGAGGAGGACTACGGCGGCCTGGCCCCGCCTCCCAAGAAGGATGAGACTCCCAAACGGCCCAGCCGTCCCGCCGGAGAGGACGGCGGCCTGGCTCCGGCCCCTGTGGTCAACGAGCCCAAGCGCCCCAGCCGTCCGGCCGGCGAGGGGGACAACGGAGGCATCGCCCCCACACCCACCGCCGACGAGCCCAAGCGCCCCAGCCGCCCCGCTGGAGAAGGGGACAACGGAGGCATCGCCCCCACCCCCACCGCCGACGAGCCCAAGCGCCCCAGCCGCCCCGCCGGCGAGGGGGACAACGGAGGCATCGCCCCCACACCCACCGCCGACGAGCCCAAGCGCCCCAGCCGCCCCGCTGGAGAAGGGGACAACGGAGGCATCGCCCCCACACCCACCAGCCAGAGCAAGCAGGAGAATTCCTCCGTCGTCAAGAAGAAGCCGGAGAGCGGCCTGCGGAACGCCCAGACCGGCGTCGTGGCCGCAGGGGTCAGCCTCCGCACCACCCCCCACTTCGCTTACGCCTACGGCAGCGGCGGCGCCTTCTCCTCCTTCAATCCCGCCCGGCAGGTCACCCGGGCCGAGGCGGCCCAGATGCTCTTCCGCCTCCTGCCGGAGGGACAGACCGCCACCGGGTCCTACGCCGACGTGCCCGCCGCCGCCTGGTACGCCCAGGCCGTCACCACCCTGGCGGACCTGGGGGTGCTGGAGGTCCGGGACGGCATGCTGGACACCGGCAGGGCCGTCACCCGGGGGGAGTTCATCCGGTACATCGCCAGCTTCTTCCCCCTGCGGACCGACGGGGAGCTCTTCCCCGACGTGGCGGAGGACGACCCCAACGCCCCCTTCATCCGCTCCGCCCAGGCCTACGGCTGGGCCCAGGGCGGCAGCGACGGCCTCTTCCATCCCGACGAGACCATCAACCGGGCGGCGGCGGTGGTGCTGCTGAACCGGGCCTTGGGCCGCTCCCCGGACAGGGCGTACATCGACGCCAACCACCCCGCCTTCTACGTGGACGTGGCCCCCTCCAGCTGGTACTACTACGACGTGATGGAGGCCACGGTGGGCCACAGCCACGCGGACTCCGACGGCGGGGAGCGCTGGACCTCCCACACCCCCAAGGAGACGGTCCCCCAGGACGGCCTCCAGCTGGTGGACGGCTGGCTGTACTGCTACGACGGCGCCCGGGGAGACGTGGTCCGGAACGCGGCGGTGGGAAGCCACTACTTCAACAACAGCGGGCGCTTCACCACCGGGAACAACGAGCTGGACTCCTGGCTCCACAAGATCGTCCTCGCCCGGACGAACCCCTCCCAGACCCAGGAGCAGATGCTCCGCTCCCTCTACCTCTACACCCGGGACTCCTTCACCTACCTGCGCCGCCCGCCCTATGAGTTCGGCGTGTACGACTTCATGGAGACCGACGCCCTGCGCATCCTGGAGACGGGCTATGGCAACTGCTACTGCTACGCCGCCCTCTTCTGGTACCTCTCCCGCTGGATCGGCTACGACTCCGTCATCTACAACGGCACCGTGGGCGTCCGGCGCTCCCCCCACAGCTGGGTGGAGATCAACATGGGCGGGAAGAACTACATCTTCGACACGGAGCTGGAGATGGCCTACCGCCGGAAGAAGCGCTTTGATATCAACCTCTATAAATTCTACGACGCGGGGAACAGCTGGAACTACCGGCGGCCCAAGAGCTGAGAGTAAGGAGACATGAACATGAAGAAACTGCTGAGCACGCTGCTCTGCGCCGCGCTGCTGCTGGCCCTCTGCGCCTGCGGCGGCGGCCAGACCCCTCCGGCGGAGGCCCCCGCCGCCCGGTCCGCCGGGGAACCGGAGAAGGCCCCCGAACAGCCCAAGGCGGAAGCGCCGGAGGAGCAGGCCCCCGAACAGCCGGAGGAGGAAGCGCCGGCGGACGCTCCCGCCGTGGACGCGGCCTCCGCCGGGGAAACGGACAACGAGGACCCGGAGGAGGAAGCCCCCGCCCCCCAGGCGGAGAAGCCGGAGGAGGAGCCGGAGGAGAAGCCCGCGCCCAAGCCCGCCTCTAAGCCCGCCTCTAAGCCCGCGGAAGCGCCGGAGCCGGATCCGAAACCGGAGGTCAAACCGGAAGCCAAGCCCGAGCCGAAACCGGAGCCTCAGCCCGAGCCGGAGCCCGCTCCCGAACCCGAGCCCGAACCGGAGCCCGAACCCGCTCCGGCGGCGGACCCCAAGGCCGTGGCCCAGGGACTGGTGGGCCGCCCGGTCAGCGAGCTCTATGCCGCCATCGGCCGCCCCATCTCCTCGGACTACGCCCCCAGCTGCCTGATCGACGGCGAGGACGGGGAGCTGATCTATGACGGCTTTGTGGTCTACACGGAAAAGGGCGCGAATTATGAAACCGTCTACGCCGTGTTCTGACGGGCTTCGCGCCCGGAAGCACGTATCATAATTTCGGTACATAAGAAACGCCCAACCCTTGGAGGATAACCGATGAAACGAACCGTCCTTTTGGCCGGGGCCGCCGCCGTGGTGCTGGCGGCTCTGGCCCTGGCCTATTTTTACATACCCGGCGGCGTCCGCCCCGCCCTCCAGGAGGGGGAGCTCCGGGTCTGCCTCAACGCCGGCGGCAGCATAGAGCTGGACTGGCCGGAGGCCCAGGATTCTTCCGCCTCCGTCCTCTACCACCTCAGCCTCAAAAGCGGCGACGCCCATTTACAGGAGGACTACAGCGCCCCCGGCCTCCTGCTGGAGCAGTGGACTCTGCCCCTGGAGGTCCAGGTCCAGCCCGTGGCTGAGGGGAAGAACCTGCTGGGCCTCTCCCGCCGCCTGACCGGGGAGAGCCTGAGGGCCACGGTGGAGCCCGCGGACCTCTCCGCCCCCGAGGCCCTGGGCGCCCCGGGGCCGGGGACCCTGGCCCTCTCCTGGACCCAGGCGGGACAGGCCCCCGACTTCTATGACGTCTTCACCCTCAAGGACGGCCAGGCCGCCTACGCGGCCACCGCCCAGGGCAAGCAGCTGGACCTGACGGTCCGCAAGCAGGGCGGAGACCTGACCCTGCCGGGCTACGACCACCCCCTCCAGGTCCAGGTCCGGGCGGGCCTCCGGGGGGAGGGCTACGTCCTCTGCGGCCCCGCCTCCAACACCATCACCGTGGAGCGCCAGGACCTGCTGGGGGACGACCTGAACCTGGCCTATCGGGAGGAGAACTCTCGGATGGTCACCCTGGAGTGGGACGAGACCCGGGGGG
This sequence comes from uncultured Oscillibacter sp., assembly GCA_947245315.1. GTDB lineage: Bacteria > Bacillota > Clostridia > Oscillospirales > Oscillospiraceae > Oscillibacter. The sequence goes on from CAMXNV010000001.1 coordinate 11,263, forward strand.
AGTACTACGAGCTCCAGGAGTGGACCGGCGAGGGCTGGACCCTGCTGGACACCCTGGAACCGGCGGAGAGCTTCGCCTATGAGCTGGGCCGCCTGGGCTCCGGGTCCCGTCACCGCTTCCGGGTGGAGGCCAGGGATCGGAACGGCACCCTCCGCTCCTCGGAGGAGGCGGAGTTCTTCGCCTCCGTGGACCCCCTGTACGCCACCGTCTGGCCCATCATCGAGCAGCCCTTCTACAAGGACGCCGGGAAGGAGTCCGAGACCCTGGGAAAACTCCCCGCCGGGACGGCCCTCTGCGTCCTGGAGGAGCGGGGAGACTGGTTCCAGGTCCGGTACAAGGACCAGTACGGCTGGGTGGACAGCCGGTTCTGCATGATTAACCTGCCGGAGTACGTGGGGGATCACTGCTCCTATGACATTGCCAACAGCTACCGCTCCGTCTTCAAGGTCCACGAGAACCCCATCGCCCTGATTACGGACCAGGTCGTCAAGGGCTTTGAGCACATCCGGACGGCGGACGAGCAGTTCCTGGTGCCCTACCTCTACCCCTGCTCCAAGAAGCTCCTCAGCGCCGCCCAGGCCGCCGAGGCCGACGGCTACCGGCTGAAAATCTACGAGGCCTTCCGGCCCAACGAGGCCACCCGCTTCCTCTACGACACCACCGCCGCCCAGCTGAACTGGGCCGCCCTGGTCTACAGCTACGAGGACGGCGAGGGCCATTCCCTGGGGCCCGACGAGTTCCGGGTCCTGGACCCCGTCACCGGCTGGGAGGTGGACCTGTCCGACGGCCGCCTCACCGACCCGGAGACCGGGGACAAGCTCACCCGGGAGGAGCTGGCGGAGCGCCAGGCGGAGGAGGAGACCCCCGAGGAGGGTGAGCTCCCCGGTGAGGGCACTCCCGGCGAAGAGGCCGCAGGCGCGGAGCTCCCGCCCCTGGATCCCTCTCAGCCCTTCTTCACCCTCCCGGAGGAGGGCGAGGGCGGCAGCCTGACCCCTGTGGAGGAACCCGTGGAGCCCGCGGCTCCCGAGGCCCCGCCGCCCCAGGAGGAGACCCCGGCGCCGGAGACCCCTGCCGGGGGAGAGGAACCCGCGGAGGGCGAGGAGGAGGAACCCCCGGCCTATGACACCTACTTCTCCATCATGACCAACAACGGGCGCTTCAACCTGGGGAGCTTTCTGGCCCGGGTGGCCTCCGCCCACAACCGGGGCATCGCCCTGGACCTGACCCTGGAGCGGGCGGACAGCGGCGAGGAGCTGGAGATGCAGAGCGCCATCCACGACCTGAGCTGGTACTCCGCCGCCTATCTGAACAACGACAACGCCAAGCTCCTGGAGAAATACATGACCGCCACGGGCATGCGGGGCCTGAGCTCCGAGTGGTGGCACTTCCAGGACGACGAGACCCGGGAGGCCATCGGCCTGTCCAGCTACCTCTTCAAGGGCGTGAGCCTGGCCGGGTGGACCAGGGACGACACCGGCTGGCGCTGCCGGAAGGAGGACGGAAGCTTTTACCGGGACACTGCTGTGACGGTGGACGGAAGCCGCCGCGCCTTTGACCGGGACGGCTATTGCAAGGAATAAGAGCAAAACGCCCCCGGAAGCCAAATGGCTTCCGGGGGCGTCCCGTTTGTTGTAAGGGCCTGTGTTTGCGCTTATGGAACCGGGTCCGGACCCGCTTCCTCCTCCCGGGCCAGCTCGTCCCTGGCCTCCTGGAGGATTTTTTTCTCGGCCTTGGTGGTCAATTGGCTCTCGTCAAAGCGGGCGAACAGGTCCGGGCGGCGGCGCATGGTCCGCTTGTAGCTCTCCTTCCGCCGCCAGGCCGCCACCTTCCCATGGTCCCCGGAGAGGAGAATCTCCGGCACCGCCCGGTCGTGCCAGACGGCAGGCCGGGAGTACTGAGGGTACTCCAGCAGCCCGTTCCAGTGGGACTCCTCCTGAAAGCACTCCTCGTCCGGCAGCACGCCGGGGACCATGCGGCACACCGCGTCCGCCACGGCCATGGCGGGAATCTCCCCGCCGGTGAGGACGAAGTCCCCCATGGAGATTTCCTCGTCCACGCACTCGTCCAGGAAGCGCTGGTCCACCCCCTCGTAGTGGCCGCAGACCAGGATCAGGTGCTCGTAGCGCTCTTTCAGCTCCCGGGCCACCTCCTGGGTGAAGGTCCGCCCGCAGGGGGAGAGGAAGATAGTCCGCCCCAGCCCGTGGGCCTCCACCACGTGGGCCCAGCAGCGATAGAGGGGGTCCGCCTGCATGACGGCCCCCCGGCCCCCGCCGTAGGGGTAGTCGTCCACCTGCATCTGCTTGTTGGTGGTGTAGTCCCGGATCTGATGGGTCCGGATGGCGATGTGGCCCCGCTCCTGGGCCCGGCCCAGGATGCTGACCCCCAGCATGGCGTCCACGGAGGCGGGGAAGAGGGTCAGGATGTCGATGTTCATTCCAGAAGGCCCTCCCAAACCCGGATGTCCATCCGGTTGTTCTCCAGGTCCACGCCCAGGATGAAGGCGTCCTTCACCGCCGGGACCAGGAACTCCCGCACGCCCCGGACGGTGTAGACCTTGCTGGCGGGATAGCGCTCCACCTTCGTCAGCTCCCCGATGCACTCCCCGGTCTCGCCGTTGTAGACATCCAGGCCCAGGAGCTCGCCGTCGAAATACTCCCCGTCGGGGAGCCGGACGTCGGCCCGGCGGACGGACAGCTCCTTTCCCCGGAGGGCCTCGGCGGCGGTCCGGTCCTCTATCCCGGGGAGTTTCAGCAGCACCAAGTCCTTGTGGACCCGGCAGGACACCGGCATCAAGGGGCGGCCGTCCAGGTAGACGGCGGAGACCCCGGCGAGGAAATCCGGGCCTCCCTCCAGGGGCAGGACGCGAAGCTCTCCCCGGATGCCGTGGACGCCGACGATCCGGCCCATGCGGATCATTTCTAGTTTCATGAAACAGGCTCCTTTTGCGGTTCGTTTGGGATTGAGAACCCGTATTCGTAACCGGGGGCTGCCGCCCGGGGGGAAAATTAACGAAGGGTGAGGGCAAAAGGCCTCTTAGACGGCGTCACGCAGTTGCGAATACAGATTTTCAGTATAGCACAGTTTCAATCCGGGGGCAAGGGGCATGTCCCTGGGGGAGTGTCCGGCCGCGCGTTTTATGATGTTTAATTTTTCCCGGCATTGTGTAGGGGCGATTAATAATCGCCCGTCCTCTGGGAAACCCGGTGTTTGAAGAGAACGGGCGGCTGATAGCCGCCCCTACACGGTGTTCTATCGATAGAGAACCGGACCCTGTGGGGCCTGGTCCCCAGACCAGGCCATTTCCCCGGAAGCCCGGCGCTCCCGAAAAACCGGAGGGGTCGGAGCCCCCTACAATAAATCTGCTAATCGAACATTCCCCGTCCTTGAGGCATATCCAAACGCGTATTTCATAGAGGAAAGGGCCGTAGGCACGGCCCCCGCGCCAAAAGCGCCGCCCTCCTGCCGGAGGACGGCGCTGGTTCATGCTCAGGAGCCGTCGTTCCCTTTCTTGGGCCAGACCAGGCTGGCCCCCGACAGCAGGAGGTAAATCCCGAAGGGCTTCCGCAGCAGCTCCACGTCTACGGCGTTGGAGATCCAGGCCCCGGCCAGGGCCGCCGCCACGGCTATGGGTACGGCGGCTTTCAGGGTGGGCTTATCCAGATAGCCGCCCTTGGCGTGGCAGACCAGGGCCCCGGCGGCGGTGGGGAGGAAGAAGAGAAGGTTGATCCCCTGGGCCGTCCGCTGGTCCACCCCCAGAAACAGGGTCATGACCAGCAGCAGCAGCGTCCCGCCGCCCACGCCCCAGGCGGAGATGACGCTGGCCCCCAGGCCGCAGAGGAAGGGAATGATCCAATCCGTCACAGCAGATACTTCACCCCCGCGTAAAAGAGAAAGGCGGCAAAGAGCCACTTCAAGAACTTGGTGGAGACCCTGCCGTAGAGTTTCCCCCCCAGCCAGCCCCCCAGGAGCCCCCCGGCCAGGTAGGGCAGGGCCGCCCCCAGGGACACGCCGCCCCGCCAGAGGTACACCGCCGCCGACACCAGGCACACCGGGAAGATGACCCCCACGCAGGTGGCGTACAGCTTCCGCTGGCTCAGAGTCCCCCAGCGGGACAGGATGGGCAGGAAAACCATGCCCCCGCCGCCGCCAAATAATCCGTTGGCCAGGCCCGCCGCTCCTCCGGCCAGCCGGGCCGTCCAGCTTCCCTTCACGCTGCCGCCTCCTTTGCCGCTATGTATAGTCAACGCAGTTGAAAGGGAGCAGATGCTCCCTTTCAACCGGCGGACTCACGGCCCGCCGGGGCACAGAGCGCCCTTGCGTTTCCCGGGAAATCAAGCACAGAGAGCCGCCTGCGCGGCCCGCGTCCCGGCGGCACGGAAGGCGCTTATTTCAGCTTGAAGCTCTGGCAGTCCGTGCACTCCACCATGGTGGGGTTGGTCTCATGGGTGCCCACCTGGATGGTGGACAGGCCGCAGTAGTCGTTGTCCTGGCAGTGGTGCGCACAGTTGTTTACCGTGCACCGGATGCTCTGGTTGGGGGTGCTGGCGCATCCGCCGTTGGTGCTGTCCTTGGTCATAGTAAGGTCCTGCTGCGTGAAAATTTTTTCTAGGGCCGGGGACGCGTCCCGCCTCTTCCCCACGATGAAGCGGCGTCCCGGCGCCATATTCACGTTCAGGAGAGATCGTTCCGCGCTGTTCCGGCGCTCATCTAGTGTGTGCGGGGACAGGAAAAGTATGCGCGTTTTTTGAAATTGAAATTTTGGAAAAAAAGAACCGCCCAATGGGCGGTCCGTTCGGTTTTTAAGAAGGGTCAGCAGTGACCGGCGCGGCAGCCGCGCTCACAAAAGCCGCCCGCGTGTTCATAGCCGCAGTAGGTGGTTCCGTTGTGGGCGTGGAGCCCGGCGGCGGTGCAGCCCTCGACCGGGCAGAGGGCGTAACAGGAGCCGTCGCAGAAGCCGCACGCATGGTCATAGCCGCAGTAGGTAACTCCGTTATGGACATGCTGTCCGGCGGCGGCGCACCCCTTGACCGTGCAGAGGGCGTGACAAGAGCCGTCGCAGAAGCCACCCTCGTGGTCGTATCCGCAGTAGGTGGTTCCGTTGTGAGCATGGAGTCCGGCGGCGGTGCAGCCCTTGACCGTGCAGAGGGCATGACAAGAACCGTCGCAGAAGCCGCACGCGTGGTCGTATCCGCAGTAGGTGGTTCCGTTATGGACATGCTGTCCGGCGGCGGTGCACCCCTTGACCGTGCAGAGGGCATGACAAGAGCCGTCGCAGAAGCCGCCCGCGTGGTCATAGCCGCAGTAGGTGGTTCCGTTATGGAGATGCTGTCCGGCGGCAGTGCAGCCCTTGACCGTGCAGAGGGCGTGACAGGAACCGTCACAGAAGCCGCCCGCGTGGTCATAGCCGCAGTAGGTGACCCCGTTGTGGACGTGCCGCCCGGCGGCGGTGCAGCCCTCCACAGTACAGACAGCGACGGCGGCCTGGGCCTTGGGAGCCTGGGCGCGGCCGCTGTGGTGGCCGTGACCGTGGGCGGAGACCGGGAGGGTCAGCAGCGCGAAGGCCAATATGCAGAGAAGCATTCGTTTGATACGCATGGGGGAAACCTCCTAAAGACAAAAAAATTGCAAGCTTATAGTACTGCCATTCTGTTTTCTTTTGGCGGCTCGGAATCTCTCGCGTGGCGGAGGCAAATCGGGCCGCGGCAGAGAGTTCTTCATTATAATAGCACAGCCGCCCCGGGCTGGCAAGGGGGTCTACGTTCAAAAATCCTTCAAACTTCTTTCAGCAAGTTTTAAGTTCTCCCGCTTATACTAAGCCCAACAAGTCAAGGGAGAGACCCTCCGGAGGGGCGGCATCCCAAAATTCAAAAACCAGACAAGCCCAGTTCACACGTTCGACATGAATTCCTGTTATCTTAGCTTCTAAAGAACGGGGGAACGGGATACATAATAAGGAGGAACCATTTATGTATAACGATGAGAAAAACCTGTACAATTATACCTACCGGAAGGACGGGAGCGAGCTTTCCCACCAGAGGGAGACCGTCTCCTCCCCCTCCGGCGGACAGTACGGCCCTCGGGGGCCCGAATTGGAGATGAAGCCCGTGAAGAAGAATCGGATCGGTTTGAAGATCACCGCCCTGGCCTTGAGCTGCGCCCTGCTGGGCGGCGCGGCGGGCGGCGGAGCCGTCTGGGCAGCCATGCAGGCCTCGGAGAAAAATGAGAGCGAAATCAGCCTCTCCAGCCGCCCCGTCACCCAGGTGGCCCTCCGGAATGTGGACGGAAAGACGGCCCTGAGCGACGCGGAGGTCTACGCCGCCAATGTGAACAGCGTGGTCTCCATCCGGACCTCCGCCACCGCCGGGTACAACTTCTTCGGACAGCCGGTGCAGTCCGCCTCCTCCGGGTCCGGCTTCGTGCTGAGCAAGGACGGCTACATCCTCACCAATTACCACGTGGTCAAGGGAGCGGAAACCGTCACGGTGACCCTGTACAGCGGGGAGGAGTTCAACGCCACCTATATCGGGGGAGAAGAGGACTATGACATCGCGGTCATCAAGGTGGAGGCCCAGGACCTCCAGCCCGTGACCCTGGGGGACAGCGCCACGCTGAACGTGGGGGACCACGTGCTGGCCATCGGCAACCCCCTGGGCGAGCTGACCTTCTCCATGAGCGGCGGCATGGTTTCCTGCGTGGACCGGGCCATCAATATAGACGGCACCCCCTTTAACATGATCCAGACGGACACCTCCATCAACCCGGGCAACTCCGGGGGACCCCTCTTCAACCAGTACGGCGAGGTGGTGGGCATCGTCTCCGCCAAATACTCCCAATCCTCCGGCGGCACCTCGGTGGAGGGCCTGGGCTTCGCCATCCCCATGAACGACGTGTTCTCCATGGTAAAGGACATTATGACCAACGGCTACGTCTCCAACCGGGCCTACCTGGGCATCACGCCCCAGACCCTGACGGAGGGCACGGCGGCCCAGTTCCACTATGACGTCACCGCCGGAGTCTTTATCAACTACGTGGAGCCGGACAGCGCCGCCGCCAAGGCGGGACTGAAAATGGGAGACGTCATCACCAAGGTAGACGACACGGAAATCAAATCCGTGGAGGACCTGAACCTGGCGAAAAAGCGCTACTCCGCCGGAGACACGGCTACTCTGGAAATCTACCGGCCCGACGGAACCATCACGGTGGAGATCACCTGGGGCGCGGCCCCCAAGGAGGAGCAGAGCCAGCAGCCGGTCCAGGAGACCCCCAATAACCGGAACGACTCCTACGGCTATGGAAACGGCGGCATGGATCCCTTCGACATGTTCCGTTACTTCTTCGGCTGAGATTCTCCTGGAAGATGAGGCCGCATGGACCTAAACCCCCGACGGCAAGCATTTGAGCGTGTGCCCCATATGCTTCTATCGGAAAATGTCCTTCAACCTGAGACCAAGTTGCCGACGCAACAGTGCTATCTCCTCTCCAGACCATCAGAACGCGCTAAAGTTCTTTTGCGTACTTTTCCCCTTCGGGGACGTACTCCACTAAGATTTTGCTTCGCAAAATCAAGTGTCGTTACAGTCTTCCAAGAAAAGTACGACGGGCGGCTTCGCGGCAAGAGCTGCGGCAGGGCAAAAAAGCCGCTATGCGACGGGCGGTGAGAGGTGTATATAGATGTGGCAGGGCGGGGGGTCTCCCGCCGGAGCGGCAAAACGCCGTATAAAGAGCCCCGGCATACCCGGGGAGGACAGCAAAGCGCGGGAGGGGCCGGAAGGCCCCTCCCGCGGCATCTGTCAGGGAACAATCTCAATGCCCAGAATCCGGGCCACCACCGGGGCCTGAGAGGCGTGGAGCCTGGCCCCCTTCAGCTCCCGGCAGGAGGCGGAGAGGGCCACGCCGTCCAGCGTGCAGCCCGAGAGGTCTATGCCCGCCCACTGGGAGCGGAAGAGGTCTGCCCCCGTGAAATCCACCTGAGACAACGTGGTCCTCACCACCCGGAGCTCCCGGCAGGCGCTCTCCCGCAGGTCGCAGCCGGACCAGGCGCAGCGCTCCCAGAGGGCGCCGGTGAGGTTGGCGTAGCGGAGCCGGAGGCCCTCCAGGGCGCAGTCCTTGAAGCGGGCCCGGCGGAAGTCCCCAGCCTCGGCCTTGCAGTCCGTCAGGGCCACGTCCTTCCAGTACCCGGCGGCGAAGCGGCAGCGGACAAAGGCACAGGCGGAGAAGGCGCAGTTGTAAAAGGCGGCGGCGCTGAACGCGCAGTCCGTAAAGCGGCAGCGGCGGAACTGCACCCGCCGGAAGGTCAGCTCCCCGGCGTCCAGGCCCTCCGCCTCCTCTTGCTCGAAGCTCCGGAGGGCGAGAAGGTCCCCCTCCTCCCGGGCGGCCTCCAGGGCCCGCTCCAACGGGGTCACTTCCGCTTCTCCGGCATCCAGAGGAGCTCCTCGAAGCTCTTGATGTAGACGTCGCAGTAGCCCCGCATCTCCTTCTCATCCTGGGCGAAGAGGCCGTCGTAGACCCCCACCACCCGCATCCGGGCCCCCCGGGCCCCCTGGCAGGCGGCCAGGCTGTCGTCAAAGACGGTGCAGTCCTCGGGGCGGACGTCCGCAGCCTTGGCGGCGGCCAGCCAGACGTCCGGCTTCTTCTTCTCCAGGCCCAGCTCCTGGGCGAAGGTCACCCGCTCGAAATACTTTTCCAGCCCCAGGGTCTCCAGGGCCATGTGGCAGTGCTCCGGCACGCTGGAGGTCACCACGGCCATCCGCCGCCCCTCGGCCTTGCACTGCTTCAAATAGGCCCGGACGCCGGGCTTCACGGGCACATGGGCATAGGAGTCCTCCGCCAGCTCCATCCACTCGGCGATGATGTCCTCACAGGACTCGGAGAGCTTGCAGAACTCCTTGGTGAACACCGCCGCCAGGGGCAGGGGCACGTGGGCCACTCCCTCGTAATAGGCGTGGGTGTAGCGCAGCCCCCGGCGGGCCAGGAACTCCCGGTCCACCTTTTTCCAGATTCCGTTGGAGTCGGTGAGCACGCCGTCCATATCGAAGAAAAACATAGGTCACACCTCCTGTAATAGGCGGAAGCGCCAGGGGAAGTCCCTGGCCTCCTCCGCGTAGTCCACCCCCACCCGGGGCCCGGCGACGATCTTTTCCCCGGCGGGCGGGGAGAAGGGGGGCAGGCCCGCGTCCTCCGGCTTGTCGCAGAGAAAGAGCGCGTCCCCCGTCAGGTCCAGGCCGTTCTCCGCCCGGGTCAGGGCCAGGGCCCGGCAGACCTTGCCGGGGCCGTTGAGAAAGTTCTTCCGCCGGTAGGGCGTCATGGGCTTGTCCCCGTAGCGGAGGCGGGCCATGACCTCCGCGCCCGCCACGGGCTCCAGGGCCCGGAGGAGCACGGCGGCGGGCTCCCCCTCCGGCTCGGTGACGAAGTTCAGGCAGTGGTACATGCCGTAGATGAGGTAGATATAGGCCGTCCCCGGCGGGGCGAAGAGGGCCTCCGTCCGGGCGGTCCGCCGGTAGCCGTAGGCGTGACAGGCCTTGTCGCAGCGGCCCACGTAGGCCTCGGTCTCCACGATCCGCCCGGCCAGGGACCGGCCGTCCAGGCGGCGGATCAGATACTTGCCCAGGAGCTGCCGGGCGGCGTCCAGGGTGTCCTGATTATAGAAATCCCGGGAAAGCCTTGCCATTTTCTCACCTCGGTGTTACAATAAAAACTCGTGTGGCCCGGAGACGGAAGCGCTCTTAGACCACCAGCTTAGTATATCACGGAAATTTGGATGGAGCAAGGAAAATGAAAACCAATCGAATTCGGCAGAACGTCCTGCCTCTGATCACGGCCATGATCTGGGGCACCGCCTTCGTGGCCCAGAGCGTGGGGGCGGACTACATGGGCCCCTTTACCTTCAACGCCGCCCGGGCGGCCATCGCCTTTGTCTTCCTGCTGGGCCTCTGGGGCCTCCGGGCCGCCTGGCGGAAGGGCAGGGGGGAGCCCCCCGCCCCCGCCGCCTCCCGGCGGGACCTGCTGCTGGGGGGCCTGGCCTGCGGCACGGCCCTGGCGGTGGCCAGCTGCTTCCAGCAGAAGGGGCTGGAGACCACCTCCTCCGGCAAGGCGGGGTTCATCACCGCGCTGTACATCGTCCTGGTGCCCCTGGCGGGCTTACTGCTGGGGAAGCGGCCCCCCCGGGCCGTGTGGTTGGGGGTGGCGCTGGCGGTGGCGGGGCTGTACTGCCTCTGCGTCACCGAGGAGCTCTCCGTCACCGGCGGGGACCTGTACGTGCTGGCCTGCGCCTTCTGCTTCGCCGTGCAGATTCTCACGGTGGACCACTTCACCAACCGGGTGGACGGGGTGTCCCTGTCCTGCGCCCAGTTTCTCGTCATGACGGTGCTGTGCTCCCTGGGGGCCCTGACGGAGGCCCTGCCCCCCCTGGAGGTGCTGCCCCAGTGCCTGGGGCCGGTGCTGTATGTGGGCGTGTTCTCCAGCGGCGTGGCCTACACCCTCCAGATTCTGGCCCAGAAGGACTCGGACCCGGGGGTGGTGTCCCTGCTGATGAGCACGGAGTCCGTCTTCGCCACCATCGCCGGGGCCCTGATCCTGGGGGACCGGATGAACGGCCGGGAGTACCTGGGCTGCGCCCTGATGCTGGCGGCGGTGATTTTGGCCCAGCTTCCCGTGCCCCTGGGGCGGCGGCGGGAGGGCTCCATTTGACAATGGACAAGGGGTCCAACCTATGCTATAATAGCCGCAGTATAGCCCTTCTATGGGGCAATGTCATTAAGCTAAACCCAACGGAGAGCCCTCTCCGTCACGGCTGCGCCGTGCCACCTCTCCCAAAGGGAGAGGCAAGAGGATCTTGCGGCTATCGCACCGTCTTCTCCCCCCTTTGGGGGAGCAGTCTGGCCAGAGGCCAGACTGAGAGGGTTCTATATCCTTAACTTAATGACATTGGCCTTGGGGGGAGCGTCTTTCTCCCCGGGCCCTGGACTATTTGTCCGGGAAATTGGAAATCATAGCCGGGGAACCGGCTTGGGCAAAATGAGGTGAGCTTGTGCGGATCAGCGTGCTGGGCGTGGGCTTTGACAATCTGACCTTGGAGGAGGCGGTGGAACGGGGCATGGAGCTCCTCCACAGCCCGGGGGCCCACTACGTGGTCACCCCCAATCCCGAGATCGTGGAAATCTGCCGGGAGAACCTGGCCGCCCGGGAGGCGGTGAACCAGGCGGACCTGGTCCTGGCCGACGGCATCGGCGTGGTGAAGGGCGCGGCCATGCTGGGGACGCCCCTGAAGGGGCGGGTGCCCGGCATCGAGTTCGCCGCCGGGCTCATGGAGCGCATGGCGGCGGAGGGCCTGTCCCTCTACCTGCTGGGGGCCAAGCCCGGCGTGGCGGAGGCCGCCGGAGAGCGTCTGGCGGCCCAATACCCCGGCCTGAAAATCGCCGGGACCCACGACGGCTATTTTCAGGAGGACGGCCCCGTGACGGAGGCCATCCGGCAGAGCGGCGCGGACTGCGTCTTCGTCTGCCTGGGGGCCCCCAAGCAGGAGCTCTGGATGCGCAAGCAGGGCGGGGCCACCGGGGCCCGGCTCCTCTGCGGCCTGGGGGGCAGCCTGGACGTCTTCGCCGGAGTGGTGGAGCGGGCCCCCAGGTTCTGGTCCGACCATGGGCTGGAGTGGTTCTACCGGCTGTGCCGGGACCCCCGCCGGGCCGGGCGGATGATGAAGCTGCCCCTGTTTTTGATACACGTGAAGAAGGAGAAAAGGCGGAGATGAGGGGAACGCTGATTGTATTCGAGGGCACCGACGGCTCCGGCAAGGCCACCCAGGCCAAGCTCCTCCTCCGGAGTCTGGAGGCCCGGGGAATCCCCTGCCGGGAGATTGACTTTCCCCGGTACGGCAATCCCTTTGCCGAACCGGCGAACCTGTACCTCCACGGCGCCCTGGGGGGCAGCCCCGGGGACGTGAACGCCTACGCCGCCTCCGCTATGTTTGCCGTGGACCGCTTCGCCTCCTACAAGGAGGACTGGGGGCGCTTCTACGAGGAGGGGGGCGTGGTGATCGCCAACCGCTACACCACCTCCAATGTGGTCCACCAGGCCTCCAAGCTCCCCCAGGGGGAGCGGCAGGCCTATCTGGACTGGCTCTTTGACCTGGAGTACGGGCGCCTGGGCCTCCCGGAGCCGGACCTGGTGCTCTACCTGGACATGCCCACGGAGGTGGCCGGGCGGATGCTGCGCCGCCGGGAGGCGGAGACGGACGTCCGGGCGGACATCCACGAGCGGGACGAGGCCTATCTCCGCCGCTGCCAGGAGAGCGCCCGGGAGACCGTGGAGGCCCTGGGCTGGACCGTGATCGACTGCGCCGCCGGGGACCGGCCCCGGACGCCGGAGGAGATTCACGCCCAGGTGGCCGCCGCCGTGGAGAGGTATGTGGGCTAGTCCCAATCCGGGACGCCGGAAACGGGACGCGAGGCGTCCCGTCCGGCTGGGTACTCAGCAGCAGGAGTCGTTGCAGCCGCAGTTGCAGTTACAGCCGCAGTTTCCCCCGCAGTTGCAGCCACAGCCGCAGCCGCAGTTCCCGCCGCAGTTCCCGCCGCAGTTCCCGCCGCAGTTGCAGCCGCAGTTGCAGCCGCAGTTTCCGCCGCAGCTGCCGCCCCAATTGCCGCCCCAGCTGTTCCCGCCGCATCCGCAGCAGCAGAACAGGATGATGATCAGGATGATCCACAGGCAGCCATTGTCGTTTCCATTGTTAAAGCACATATACAGTCACCTCTCTTGGATTTGAGATATTCTATGCGCCCGGCCGCCGCCGGGAGCCTGACCCGCTGAAAATTCAACCCGTCCTTTTTTTCGGGGGCCTTTTCAGAGGGCGCGCGCAGACGCGAGGAGGTTTTCACATGGCCGATTTTAAGAACAGCGACACCGCCAGCTGGGACGCCGGGCAGGTCCGCCGGGAGCAGCCCGAGCACGGGACCCGTCCCCCCGCCCGTCCCCCCCAGCGGAAACGCCGCCGGAAAAGGCGGAGGATGAACCCCTTCCTGTTCATCCTCCTGCACCTGACCTTCGTGGCCCTGGCCTCGGCGCTGCTGGGCTGCGGGGGCTGGCTCCTGTTCAGCGACTTCTGCTCCTTCAACCGCTCCGCCCTGCCCAAGGCGGACGTGGTGGTGGAGGTCACCGCCGAGGACACGGTGGACACCATAGCCGACAAGCTGGCAGCGGGGGGCCTCATTGAGTACAAGTGGTTCTTCAAGCTCTACGCCGACGTAACCGGCGCGGAGGAGGAAATCGGCATGGGGACCCACACCCTGAACACGGACATGGACTATCACGCCCTGGTGGCGGGGATGCGGAGCGTCGCCGGGAACCTCAACGAGGACACCGTCCGGGTCACCATCCCGGAGGGCTACACCGTGGCCCAGACCATCGCCCTGCTGGCCAAGAACGGCGTCAACTCCGAGGCGGCCCTGACGGAGGCGGCCCAGACCGCCCAGTTCGACTTCCCCTTCATCGACAACGAGTCCCAGGAGCTCAGCCGCCTGGAGGGCTACCTCTTCCCGGACACCTACGACTTCTATGTGAACGAGAACCCGGCCAACGCCCTGACCCGGCTGATTAAAAACTTCAACAGCAAAATCGACGACGAGCTGCTGGCCGAGGCGGAAGCCCGGGGCTATGACCTCCACAAGGTCATCACCGTGGCCTCCCTCATCGAGCGGGAGACCTCCGGCGGCGACCAGGCCACCATCGCCTCCGTCATCTACAACCGGCTGGACGGCCCCGGCGACAAGGCGGGCACCAACGGCCTGCTCCAGGTGGACGCCTCCCTGCTCTACGGCCTGCCGGGCCACGAGGGGGCCATCACCCAGCAGGACCTGGAGGCGGACACGCCCTATAACCTCTACAAGTACAAGGGCCTGCCCCCCACCCCCATCGCCAACCCCGGCTGGGACGCCATCGAGGCGGCCCTCCAGCCCCAGGAGACCAACTACTATTACTACGCCCTGGGCAAGGACGGGGAGCACCACTTCTTCGAGACCTACCAGGCGCACCTGAACTTCGTGAACAGCAGTGAGTACTATGGGAACTAAGCCGGAGCTGCTGGCCCCGGCGGGGGACATGGAGCGCCTCCGCATGGCCGTGCTCTACGGGGCGGACGCCGTGTATCTGGCGGGCACGGACTTCGGCATGCGGGCCTTCGCGGGGAACTTCACCCCCGAAGACCTGGAGGAGGCCGTGGCCTTCGCCCACAGCCACGGCGTCCGGGTCCACTGCACCGTGAACACCATGCCCCGGAACGGGGAAATGGACCGCCTCCCCGCCCATCTGGAGCGGCTGGAGGCCGCCGGGGTGGACGCCGTCATCCTGGCGGACCTGGGGGCCTTCCGCCTGGCGGAGAAGTACGCCCCCCACGCGGCCCGCCACGTCTCCACCCAAGCCGGGGTCAGCAATTACGAGTGCGCCCGGGCCTGGCACGACCTGGGCGCCGCCCGGGTCATCCTGGCCCGGGAGCTGAGCCTGGAGGAGCTCCGCACCATCCGGGACAAGACGCCTCCCTCCCTGGAGCTGGAGGCCTTTGTCCACGGGGCCATGTGCGTCAGCTACTCCGGGCGCTGCCTCCTCAGCAACTACATGACGGGCCGGGACTCCAGCCGGGGGGCCTGCGCCCAGCCCTGCCGGTACAAGTACGCCCTGGTGGAGGAGAAGCGCCCCGGGGAGTTCTTCCCCATGGAGGAGGACGAGCAGGGGGCCTACATCCTCAACTCCCGGGACATGTGCATGATCGACCACCTGGAGGACCTCCGGTTCCTGGACAGCCTGAAAATCGAGGGCCGGGCCAAGTCCGCCTACTACGCCGCCGTGGTCACGGCGGCCTATCGCCACGGCCTGGACGCCGCGGCGGCGGGGGAGCCCCTGGACCCCGTCTGGCGGGACGAGGTGGAGCACGTCAGCCACCGGCCCTACTCCACCGGCTTCTTCTACGGCCAGCCGGGCCAGTACTATGACGACGCCCGTTACATCCGCCAGTGGCAGGTGGCCGCCCTGGTGACGGACTGCGACGCCGGGGGGAACGCCACGCTGTCCCTGCGGAACAAGTTCCGGGCCGGGGACGAGGTGGAGCTGGTGGGCCCGGACGTCCGGCCCTTCCGGATGACCGTGCCGGAGATGACGGACGGGGAGGGCCTCCCCCTCCTGGAACCCAAGACGCCCCAGAGCGTCTTCCATATGAAGCTGCCCCGGAGGGTGCCCCCCTGGACCATCCTCCGCCGGGCGGCGGACCTCTCGGCCAAGGGGCCGGGGGATGGGACCCCATAACATAGAAAAGGAGAAGCCGCTATGAACGCAGACGTTGTGATCGTGGGCGCGGGCCCGGCCGGAATCTTCACGGCCCTGGAGATGCTGAAAAAGGGGAGCCGGCAGAAAATTATCATGGTGGAGAAGGGGCAGAGCATCGAGAACCGCCGCTGCCCCAAGCACCAGACCAACCGCTGCATGAACTGCAAGCCCTACTGCCACATTACCACCGGCTTCTCCGGCGCCGGGGCCTTCTCCGACGGGAAGCTGTCCCTGAGCTACGAGGTGGGCGGGGACCTGCCCACCCTCATCGGTCCGGACCTGGCCCAGGAGACCATCCAGTACGCCGACAAAATCTACCTGGATTTCGGCGCGGATACCCACATCGAAGGGCTGGAATACCCGGAGGAGCGGAAGGAAATCCGCAAGCGGGCCATCCAGGCGGGCCTCAAGCTGGTGGACTGCCCCATCCGCCACATGGGCACGGAGAAGGCCCATGACATCTACTTAGGCATCGAGCGCTATTTGCAGGACCAGGGGGTGGAGATACTCTTCAGCCACGAGTGCAAGAACCTGATCCTGGAGAACGACGTCTGCAAGGGCGTGACGGTCTCCGACCGGCGTCAGGACTTTGAGATTCACGCCCGGCACACCGTGGTGGCCACGGGCCGCCGGGGGGCGGACTGGCTGGAGAAGCTCTGCGCCGAGCACCACATCGCCCACGCCCCGGGCACCGTGGACATCGGCGTCCGGGTGGAGGTCCGGAACGAGGTCATGGAGCTGGTGAACCGGGTGCTCTACGAGTCCAAGCTGGTGGGCTGGCCCAAGCCCTTCAAGAATAAGGTGCGGACCTTCTGCCAGAATCCCGGGGGCTTCGTCAGCCAAGAAAATTACGACAATGACCTGGCGGTGGTCAACGGGCACTCCTATAAGGAATTCAAAAGTGACAATACAAATGTGTCCATTCTCTGCTCCCACAATTTCAGCGTGCCCTTCAACCAGCCCATCGCCTACGCCCAGAAGGTGGGCGAGCTGACCAACATGCTGGCCAACGGCCAGATTCTGGTTCAGCGCTTCGGGGACATCCTGGACGGCAAGCGGACCTGGCAGAAGGAGCTGGACCAGTCCAACATCCGGCCCACCCTGCCGGACGTGGTGGCGGGGGACATCACCGCTGCCATGCCCTACCGGGCCATGGTGAACATCATCAACTTCATCCAGGCCATGGACTACGTGGTCCCCGGCTTCGCCTCGGTGGAGACCCTGCTGTACTCCCCGGAGCTGAAGTTCTACTCCAACCGGGTGAAGATGGACACGGATTTCAACACCAGCCTCCAGGGGCTCCACTGCCTGGGGGACTCCTCCGGCTGGACCAGGGGCCTGATGATGTCCTCCGCCATGGGCGTGCTTATGGGAAGGAAGCTGGCCTCCTTTTCTTGAAAGATTTGAAGGGCTTATTTTGACCAATGAAACATCAGGGCCGCAGGTTCCCGAGACTGCAAGGAGGGACAAATGGGCGTTCTGCTGCTGGTTCCCTTTTTTCTGCTCCGCTTCGGGCTCATGGCCCTTCTGGACTCCGGCGCTCTGCCCAGGGCCGCGCACTTCGCCCCTCTGCGGGGAAGGGAACGGGCGGCCTACTGGGTCTATCAGTTCTCCACGGCGGCTCTGATTCTGGGGCTGTGCTTCGCGAGAATAAGAGCCTCCCGGCTTCTGCCCGCCGGAGCCGTGTGCTATGGGCTGGGGCTCTTGCTGCTGGCCGGTTCCGTGGCGGGCTTCTGCGCCCCGGCGGAGGACGGCCTCCGGCAAAGCGGGCTCTACCGGGTCTCCCGAAATCCCATGTACCTGGCCTACTTCGTCTTCTTCGTCGGGTGCGTCCTGCTGTCGGCCTCCTGGCCCCTGGCGGCGGCGCTGGCTTGTTTCCAGGTCTCGGCCCACTGGATCGTCCTGGCCGAGGAACGCTGGTGCCTGGAGCGCTTTGGGGAGGACTACCGGCAGTACATGGGGCGGGTGCGGCGTTATATTTGAATAAAAAACAGGGCTGTCAAGGCCCTGTTTTTTCTGTCCAATCTTATTCTTCCTCGCGCGGCTGATACTCCGGCGGAACGAGGGAGCTTCCCTCCATCCAGCCTTCCGGGCTGCCCTCCGGCAGGTCGGTGTTGCCCTCCGTGCCCACGACGGAGGCCTTGGGAAGTACCCGGACAAGGCACTCCGCCGTCTGGTCCTTCCAGGAGGCGGTGATGACGGCCTCGCCCTCGCCCTCAATGAACACGGTTCCCGTGTTGGCCACCCGGGCCACGCTGGGGTCGGAGGAGGTCCACTCCACCTCCGCGAAGGGGGCCCCGTAGGCCTCCAGCAGGAAGTGGCCGGTGTCGCCCGCCGTCGCGTGGATTTCGTTAGTGTTCAGGCTGAAGATTCCCGGAATTTCCTGGGCCTCCATATAGGAGGGGGGAGCTGTGACGTTTAGCGTCTCCGTGACCCGAATGTTCCCGCCGCATTCCAGCACAACCTCCAGATGCCCCATAAGGCTCTCCGGAATGTCCCAGGCGAAGAGGGCGAAGTCCCGGCCCTCCCCCGCCGCCTGGACGGCGATCTGTTCCCGCTGGTCCAGGGTCTCCGTCCCCGTGGGCGTCAGGAACAGGGAGACGGCGTTGACGTAGTTCTCGGGGCTGTCCTCAAACGTCACCAGCACCAGCACCCGCTCCCCGGCGGTGAAGCTGTTCCACCCGTCCCCCAGGTCCGTCTGGAGAGGCGCGGCATTTTCATCATAGAAATACACACCGGTGACATAGGGCTCCGAGGGCCGGGGCACATCCGTGTGGGTGTCCGCTCTGAGGGCGGTGAACAGGCCCGCTGAGAGCAGGGCCGACAGGACCAGCACCCCCAGGACCAGGAGCACAATTCGCTTCCAGTTCCAGAAGGGCGGCTTAGGCGGGGCCTCGGGGCCCGCATCCTGCGGGACCGCCTCCGGCGCGGGGAAGCTGACCCCCAGCACCTCCTCCAATAATTGCAGATTCTCCGGGCTGGGCACCGAGGCCCCCAGCTCCCACTTGCTGACGGCCTGGCGGCTGACCTCCAGCTTTTCGGCCAGGTCCTCCTGGGTCAGGCCCAGGTCCTCCCGGGCCTGTTTGATGATGTCCGCGATTGTCATTTGTATAACCTCCCTGAAAGAGTTGAAACATGTCTCATGGGGGTTAGTATAGCAGGTTGCGGCAGTTGCGTCCACCAACCGGCGGCGCAACCGGGGCGGTTGCGCGAAAAAAATCCCCCGGCGCTGCCAGATCGAGGGCCCTTCGTTCGTTTTATTAGCAGAACGGGCCGTTCAAAAGGAGATGATACTACGGAACGAATCACCTATACCCGCCAAGAGGCGGAGGTGCTGGTAGAGCGCTGGTCGGACGCCGTCCTCCGGGTGGCCTACACCTGGACGGGCAGCCTCCAGGACGCGCAGGACGTGTGCCAGACGGTGCTTTTAAAGCTGCTGACCCAGCCGGAGCGCTTCCCGGATGCCGACCGGGAGCGGTTCTGGGTGCTGCGGGTCACCGTCAACTGCTGCAAGGACCTGAAAAAGTCCGCCTGGGCCCGGCGGCGGGTCTCCCTGGACGAGGCGGCGGAGGCCGCCGTCACCATGCCTGACCCCGGCGAGAGCCCCGTCCTGGAGGCGGTCATGGCCCTGCCGGAGAAGTACCGGCGGGCGGTGTACCTCCGCTATTACGAGGAGTACGGCGTGGGCGAGATCGCCGCCCTGATGGGCTGCCGGACCACCCAGGTCAGCACCTACCTCTACCGGGGCAAGGCGAAGCTGAGAACCATGTTAGGAGGAATCTATGGACAAGAATGCTTTTCGGACTGAACTGGACCAAGTGCGCTTCACCCCGGCGGGCCGGGAGGCCCTGACGGAAGCCCTGATGAGCGGGGAACGCGCGCCCGCCCGCCGTCCCGGGAGCTGGGCCAGGCTGGGCCTGGCGGCGGCTCTGGCGGCGGTGGTGCTGGCGGGCTCCGCCCTGGCGGCGGGGACCCTGTGGGACCGCTATTTCGGACGCCTGGACGAGGGCCAGCAAGAGGTCATCGAGACCCTGAGCCGGGATCTCCCGGCGGCGGAGTCCAACGGGACCGTCATGACGCCCCTGGCGGCCTTCGGAGACCAGGACTTCTATTATTTGATGCTGGAAATCCGGGCCCCGGAGGGCACGGTCCTGCCGGACTACGGCGAGGACGAGGGCTTTTACCAGCTCTTCGGCGACACATTGGAGGAGGATATCACCCTGACGGACGCCGGAGGACAGGATGTTCTCTGTACTTTGGACTACGACTGGATCAACGACGATCCCTCGGACAATGTTCTCACGGCGGTGATCCGCCTCTGGTCCATGGAGGACGCGGACCTCTGCGACGGGACGGAGAAGGTGCTCCACATCCCCGGCCTCTGGGTTCAGAGTCCGGACAAGATTTACACCCCCGTGCTCACCGGCGGCTGGGACTTCAACATCGGGACCCATTCCGGCGGCATGGAGAGCCGGGAGATCGATGTGGCCGGGGTGACGGTGGAGGACGCGGACTGCGGGACCATGACCATGGAGTACCTGCGGCTGTCCCCCCTGGGCATGCGAATCCGCCACAGCTGGTCGGAACCGAAAGAGGGCATATATCCCGGCGCGAGCCTCTCCGTGGTGATGGAGGACGGCAGCGAGGTATTCCTGGAGAACAGCGTCGGCTCCTGCGGCGAGAACTGGAATGAGGAATACGGCCCCTTCGAGGTCCCCATCGACCTGGACAAAGCCGTGGCTGTCCGCTGGGGCTCTGCGGAGATTCCCCTCACCTGAACAAACGCAAAAAAGAGGCACGGCGTTCCGCCGTGCCTCTCAGCTTGTCCTAAGTTCAGATATGAATGCCGCCCACAAAGTATGTATTGTAATAGCCGTCGGTCAGGTCGGAGTAGATCACGCCGCCGCTCCGGGAGGAGGAGGAGTGGATCATCTGGCCGCCGCCGATGTAGATACCCGCGTGGGAGCAGGCCTTGCCCGCGTTGCGCTTGGGATCGTTGAAGAAGACCAGGTCGCCGGGCTGGAGCTCGCCCAGGCTGTACACCCGGGTGCCCAGGCCGCTCTGCCACTGGCCGGTGGCCGTGTGGGGCAGGGAGACGCCGAACTGCTTGTATACATACATGGTGAAGCCGGAGCAGTCAAAGCCGCCGGGGGCCGCGCCGCCGTAGCTGTACCGGGTGCCCAGGAACTGCCGGGCGAAGTCCACGATGCTGCTGTCGCCCACGCTGGCGCCGGGGGTCAGGGGGGTCTCGTTGGTCAGGCTGATGTAGTCGCTCCGGACGTAGCCCTCGCCGTATGTACCCGCGATGTGATACCAGCCGTTTTCGATGCCGGTGACCGTGACTCCGGAGTTCAGGCCCAGGTTGTTCACGATTTCGCTTTCGATATCGGCCTCCGCCCGGACGTTGACGCCCCGGGCGTTGATCCGGCCGTAGTACTCAAACTCGGTTTCCTCGCTCATGGTGAAGAAGTCCGCGGAGACGTAGCCGTCTTTTCCATTGTGGGCCACGTGATACCAGCCGTCGGTCTCGCCCAGGACGGCGATGGTCCAGTCCTTGTCCAGCATGGTGATGACGGAGGCGTCCAGCGAGGCCTCGGACCGGAGGCGGAGGGAGGAGCCGGTGGTCTTGCCGATGCCCACCACCAGGGGGTCCCCGTCGGCGGCGAAGGCCGTCAGGGTCAGGCACAGCATGGTCAGCAGCGTGAGAGCCAGCAGCTTGGCGGCTTTTCCTGCAAGTCGGTTCATAGAGTCGGTTTCCTTTCTCGTTGTCTTTTGTAAAAGGGCCTTATTTCTCTTTCCCTGCCAGGGCCCGGTTGAGCCAGACGGTGGCGATATCCATCGCCGCGTACAGGCTGTCCTTCTCGCTCTTTTTCACAACCCGGTCCCGGGACTTGAGGTCCGGGTCCGTCAGCTGGAGCTGGATGGACACCTTGGAGGCCAGCTCCAGGTCCTGCTCCTTCTTGGTTTCCAGCACCTGCATCATGATGATATATTTTTCAGCCATCGTGCCGTAGTAGATCAGGTTCCCTGCCCGGCGAAGCGGATGGCCCTTATAGACGAGGCCTTCGGTTTTGCTGTTCTTGTTTCCAGCCATAAAAACCTCCTTGAAAAATTTTGTAACCAAATTGTAACATCTTTTTCCCGTTTTGTCAACATTGTTCTCTGAGCGATTTGACGAAAATAAGAGCGGATAATAGGGCACAACTGACAAAAAACGCAAAATCCCGCGGGAAACGGCCGCTGCCCTCCAGGGGGCCAGGCCGCTCTCCGCGGGATGGCTGTCGAAAATGGTGACAAATTGTTACTCTTTTTGTTACTGACCCAAATACCGGCGAACCAGAACCTGGAGCAGCTCGTCCCGGTCGATCTTGCGGATCAGGGTCCGGGCGTTGTTGTGATTGGTGATATAGGTGGGGTCCTCGGACAGGATATAGCCCACGATTTGATTGATGGGATTATAGCCCTTCTCCTCCAGGGATTTGTAGACCGAGGAGAGAATCTGATGAATTTCCTCATCCTTTTCCAGGGCGAGACTGAATTTTCTGGTGAAATCGTCCATAGGTACACCACCTTCCTTTCCAAATCAACTCTAGTATACTCGATTTTTGGCGGACTGTAAAGGGTTTCGGGCGGAATTTTACGAAAGATTTTTACTCGGGCCCGGAAAACCGCCTGTTCCGGGGCCTCCGGGGGCCCCGGAGGGCCCCCGGCTTCCCGGGTAAATCAGCGCAGGACGGCGTTCAGCTCGGTTTTCAGCAGCTCCAGGATGCCCTTCACGTCCTCGTCGGCCTCCTGGGCGGTGAGGCTCCGGTCGTCGGAGCGGAGCTCCAGGTTGAAGGCCACGCTCTTCTTCCCCTGGGGGATGCCCTGCCCGGCGTACACGTCGAAGAGGCTGACGGCCTTCAGCAGACCCTTGGCCCCCCGGCGGATGCAGTCCTCCAGACGGCCCACGGGGAGATTCTCGTCGCAGACCAGGGCGATGTCCCGGGTGACGGCGGGGAACCGGGGCAGGGGCTGGTAAATGGGCGTCCCGGCCATGTTCTGGAGCAGGGCGTCGAAGGCCAGCTCGGCGGCGTAGAGCTCACAGTCCACGTCGTAGTTGGCCGCCACGGAGGGGTGAATCTGCCCCAGGACGCCCAGGAGGGCGTCGCCGCTGTAGACCCTGGCGCAGCGCCCCGGGTGATAGGAGGGGTTGGCCCCCTCCGCCTCGAAGCGGAGCTTGGGAATCCGCAGACCCTCCAGCACGGCCTCCACGGCGCCCTTGAGCTGGAAGAAGTCCATGCCGCCGCCGTAGCCGCCCAGGGAGAGGACCTTGGGCTCGTCGGCCATGCCGGAGCCGTCGTTCTTGGCGAAGTAGGTCCGGCCCAGCTCGTAGAGCCGGACAGCCTTGTTCCGGTAGTGGTTGTTCCGGGAGAGAATCTCCAGCATGGAGGGCAGGGTGGTGGTGCGCATGATGGAGGTGTCCTCCCCCAGGGGGTTCAGGATTTTCATGGAGTTCCGGAGGGGGGAGTCCGCCGGGAGGTTGATCTTGTCGTAGTAGGCGGGGGAGATGAAGGAGTAGGTGATGATCTCGCTGTACCCCGCGGAGCGGCAGAGGGCCCCGGCGGCGTTCTCCGCAAGCTGGACGCTGTTCCAGCCCCGGCGCTCGTTCAGGCCGGAGGAGAGGGTATTGGGGATGTTGTTGTAGCCGTAGAACCGGGCGGTTTCCTCGGCGATGTCGGACCAGTGCTCCACGTCGGAGCGCCAGGAGGGCACGGTGATGGTATCGCCCTCCAGGCCGAAGCCCAGGGCGGCCAGGGTTTTGCGCTGGTCCTCCACGGGGATGTCCACCCCCAGGAAGCGGTTCATCTTCTCGGGCTCAAATTGGACGGTGACCGGGTTGGGGACGTAGTTCAGGATGTCCACGACGCCGTCCACCACCTCGCCGGCCCCCAGGAGCTCCACCAGCTCACAGGCCCGGTTCACGGCGGGGAGGGTGTTCAGGACGTCCAGGCCCTTCTCGAACTTGGCGCTGGCCTCGGTCCGCTTCCCCAGGGCCAGGGCGGTCTTGCGGATACAGGCCCCGTCGAAGTTGGCGGACTCGAAGACCACGTCCGTGGTGTCCGCCACGATTTCGCTGTTCAGTCCGCCCATGATGCCCGCCAGGCCCACGGCGTGGGTCCTGTCGGCGATGACCAGCATGTCGGGGTCCAGGTCGTAGACGTTGCCGTCCAGGGTGGTGAGCTTTTCGCCGTCCCGGGCCCGGCGGACCACGATGTTTCCGCCCTTGATGTAGCGGTAGTCAAAGGCGTGCATGGGCTGGCCGTATTCCAGCATGACGTAGTTGGTGATATCCACGATATTGCTGATGGGCCGGATGCCGTTGGCCCGGAGGCGCTCCCGCATCCACTTGGGAGAGGGGCCGATCCTCACATTCCGGACCATCCGGGCGGTGTACCGGGGGCAGAGCTCCGGGTCCGGGGTCTCCACGTCCAGCAGCTCCGGCAGGGCGCCGGGGCCGCCGCCCTTGACCACCGGGTCATGGAGCTGGAGGGGCTTGCCGAAGGTGACGGCGGCCTCCCGGGCCAGGCCGATGACGCTGAGGCAGTCAGGCCGGTTGGGGGTGATCTCGAACTCCACCACGTGGTCGTCCGCGCCGATGACGGGGCGGATGTCGTCCCCGGGCTGGATTCCCTCCTCGTGGAGGACGAAGATGCCGTCGGGGATGCAGTGGGGGAACTCCCGCTGCTCGGCGTGGAGGTCCGCCAGGGTGCAAATTTTCTCCGTTTTCGTGTCCAAGGCCAGGGTGTCGTGCTCGTGGATATTGGCCAGGGATGTGGTGACGGTGTGATAGGTTCCGCCGCTGTCGCAGCTGACGGTGAACCGTCCGTCGCCCAGGGATTCCACCTTGGTGACGAAGGCGGCCTTGACGGAGCCGTAGATTTTATAGCCGGGGGTGACGCCCGCCGGGACGGAGGGCTTCTCCGGGTCGATGGGCTTGTAGTCGTTCAGCAGGGCGGCGGCGGTGATGACGGCGTAGGGGAAGTCCCGCTCGTCCAGGTTCAGCTCCTTAAGGGAACAGAGCATGCCGTCGGAGAGGACGCCCCGGAGCTTGCCCCGGGTGATCTTCTTGCCCCCGGGGAGGGTGGAGTTGTGGAGGGCCACGGGGACGACGTCGCCCTCATGGATGTTCCAGGCTCCGGTGACGATCTGGACGGGCTCCGCCTGGCCCACATCAAGCTGGCAGACCCACATGTGGTCGCTGTCGGGGTGGCGCTCCATCTTGTCGATGCGGCCCACGACGACGTTGGAGATCTCCGCGCCCAGGTCCTCGGTGACCTCCACCTTGGAGCCGGAGATGGTCATGGCCTCGGCAAAGTCCCGGTCGTTGACCGGACCGACGTCTACGAATTCTTGTAACCATTTACGGGATAATTTCATAGTTTATAACTCCTTAAAGAAGGATTCAGCCATGAAGATGGCTGGTGCATTTGCGCCCCCCATTCTCTCTTTTTCTTCCATGAAGAAAATGAGAGAATGCGCCGCGCCCGGTGGAAGAGAGAAAAAGAAGTACGGGGGGAACACGGGGCCCCCGCCGCAACCCAGCGAAGCGGTTGCGGTGGGGAGAGGAGGAACAAACGGAACGGAGTGAAGCCTGCCCGAAGGGCGGGATTCATGTAGTGCAGTTTGTTCCGACGAGGGCGCGCCTGAATGATCGGCGGAGCCGGAATGACTTCCCCGCGCGCAATTGGTTTGAGCGGGGGTTTGGAGGGCGTCGAATCGAAAAGCTTCTCTTTTCGCTGGCGCTGCCCTGGCGGGGGAATCGGTTGGGCAAAAACCCAAGGCTCCCTCTCTGAGGGAGCTGGCAGCGCCTTCGGCGCTGACTGAGGGAGTTCCCCCGCAGGGAGTTTCCCCGCAGGGAGTTCCCCCGTTTTCCCCGACAAGAGCCAGCCCCATGCAAACTCCCTCCGTCACGGCTTCGCCGTGCCACCTCCCTCTAAGAGGGAGGCTT
>CAMXNV010000002.1 GCA_947245315.1 uncultured Oscillibacter sp.
TGTTCTATCGATAGAAGAAGTGTGGGGCCCGGTCCCCAGACCGGGCCATCCCCCCCGGAACCCCGGCAGTTTCGGAGGAACGGGCCGCCGAGCACCCGCAGGGGGTACGCCGCATCCGTAAGGCGGCAAAGCCGCCAACGGCTGCGCAGGGCGGCGGCCCCTACGGGGAGCTCTACCGATAGAACACCCTGTAGGGGCGGCCCCCCTGGGCCGCCCGTCCTCTTCAAATACCGGACTTCCCGGAGAACGGGCGATTCATAATCGCCCCTACACGATGCCTACGAAAAATCAAACATCATAAAATGCGCGATAGCACACCCCCTGAAAAAACTCTGTCCATCTCCCAAAATCTGTGCTATAATCTTCCCCATGAAACAACATACTATGACACTGACCCAGCTCCCCCCGCCCCTGCTGGCCTGGTACAGGGCCAACGCCCGGGACCTGCCCTGGCGGCGGACCCGGGACCCCTACCGAATCTGGGTCTCGGAAATCATGCTCCAGCAGACCCGGGTGGCGGCGGTGCTAAGCTACTACGCCCGCTTCCTGGAGGCCTTCCCCACGGTGGAGGCCCTGGCCAACGCGCCCGAGGACCGGCTTATGAAGCTCTGGGAGGGCCTGGGCTACTACAGCCGGGCCCGGAACCTCCAGCGGGCCGCCCGGCTGGTGGCGGACCGGGGGCGCTTCCCCGACACCTACGACGGGCTTCTGGAGCTCCCCGGCGTGGGGGACTATACTGCCGCCGCCATCGCCTCCGCCGCCTTCGCCCGGCGGGAGGCCGCCGTGGACGGCAACGTCCTCCGGGTGGTCACCCGGCTGACGGACGATCCCAGCGATATCGCCCTCCCCCAGACCAAGCGGGACATCCAGGCCCGGGTGCAGGCCGTCTTCCCGGAGGCGGAGGAGGACGTCCGCGTCTTCAACCAGGCCCTCATGGAGCTGGGGGCCACGGTCTGCGTCCCCGGGGGGCCGCCCAAGTGCCTCCTGTGCCCCGTCCGGGACCTGTGCCTGGGCCGGGCCCGGGGCACAGCGGAGAGCCTCCCGGTGAAGTCCCCCAAGCGGCAGCGCCGGGCGGAGGACAAGACCGTCTTCCTGCTCCTCCGGGAGGGCCGGATCGCCCTGCGGAAGCGCCCGGACTCCGGGCTCCTGGCGGGCCTCTGGGAGTTCCCCAACGCGGAGGGCGCCCTGGACGAGGCCACCGCCGGGGAGGTAGTCCGGGCCTGGGGGCTGGAGCCCAGGGCCTGGAAGAGCCGCCTGACGGCCCGGCACATCTTCACCCATGTGGAGTGGCGCATGACCGGCTACACGTTGGCGGTCACCGGCCAAGGGTCCGAGGACTTCGTCTGGGTGGACACTTTGGAGCGGCACGCCGTCCCCTCGGCATTCGCCCGCTACTGCGAAGAGGCGCGGGTTCAGTTAGGAGTGAGGAGTTAGGAGTTAGGAGTTTTTCCTGACTTGAGCCCTGTTCAAACAGGGAGCGTCCGATCCGAAGCTTTTATTGTAAGGAGAACTAGCCCCTCTCGTTTTTCGGGAGTGCCGGGCTCTCGGGGAAATGGCCTGGTCTAGGGACCAGGCCCCACAGGGTGTTCTACCGATAGAAGAAATGTGGGGCCCGGTCCCCAGATCGAGCCATCCTCCGGAGCCCAGGCACTTCCTATAGAAGGGCGGACACATAGGTCCGCCCCTACAATAACATCTCCGAATAGGACACACCCTTCAAACACGGGTAGACTTCCGGCGGCGAGGGATTTTTCCTCCAACGCATGCGTGTTTCGACCTTCTTCCAACTCCTCACTCCTCACTCCTAACTCCTCACTCCTCACTCCTAACTCCTCACTCCTCACTCCTAACTCCTAACTCCTAACTCCTAACTCCTAACTCCTAACTCCTAACTCAAACAGCGAGGTGTTTTATGTCATTCTGGAAAAAAAGCGAAGACCCCTGGGATCAAAAGCCCGGCAAGCGCCGCCCGGAGCCCAGGGAGCCCAAAGAGCCGCAAGCAAATCCCCTTGACAGCCTGAAAGCCTGGAACGAAGAGCGCAAAACCAAGGCCAAGGAGCGGGAGGAGGCCAAGTGGCTGCCCCCGGAGAAGTGCCCCTGGTGCGGCAAGGACATGGAGCAGGGCTATATGATAGGGGGCCGGGGCGTCAACTGGTACTCCGGCGTCCTCACCACCCGGGCCGCCTGGATCGGGGACTCCACCAAGGAGAGCCTTAATCTGGCGGACGAGGGTACGTTCACCATGTACAAAACCGTCTGGCTCTGCCGGGACTGCAAGAAGATGGTCTTCGACATGCCGGAGCCCCCGGCGGTCTACGCCCCCTTCCCCTCCCAGCCGGAGGACGGGGCCGCCGGAGAGGACGAGGAGGAGGAATAGCCGCCATGGCATTTTGGAAGCAGAGCGAGGACCCCTGGGATCAAAAACCGGAGAAACGCCGCCGGGAGCCCAGGGAACCTAAAGAACCGCAAGCAAATCCCCTTGACAGCCTGAAAGCCTGGAACGAGGACCGCAAAGCCAAGGCCAAGGAACGGGAGGAGGCCAGACGCCTGCCCCCGGAGAAGTGCCCCTGGTGCGGGACGGAGATGGAACAGGGCTTTCTGTACACCGGGCGAGATCCCGTCCGCTGGTATCCCGGCGTCTACAAATACGCTTTCTTCCGGGACCTGGACGGGAACGCCGTGGACATATGCAATGAGGGCGGACCCTTCATGGGCCATTACAAAACCGCCTGGCGCTGCCGGGAGTGCAAAAAGCTGGTCCTGGACATGCCGGACCCCCCGGCGGCCTATGAGCCCTTTGCCGCTCCAGCTGAAACCGAAGAAACAAAAGAAGAGGAGGAGAGCGGGGAGTAAATCTGCCGAAACTCATCGCTTTTTGTATTATTATGGCGCAATTATACTTTAAGTATGGGGCCATGGGCTCCAGCAAATCTGCCAACGCCCTGATGGCCCGCTTCAACTACGAGGAACGGGGCCAGAAGGCCCTCATGGTCAAGCCCCGGCTGGACGCCCGGGACGGGGACCACATGGTCTATTCCCGCATCGGCCTGAAATACCCCTGCGTCTACTTCGACGAGATGCGGCGGATGACCGCCATGGAGCTCCAGCAGAATGCCTGCATCATCGTGGACGAGGCCCAGTTCCTCACGAAGGAGGAGGTCATGTACCTGGTGGACCTGGTGGACCACCTGGACATCCCCGTCATGTGCTACGGCCTCCGGGCGGACTTCAAGGGGGACCTGTTCCCCGGGAGCTACCAGCTCCTGGTCATGGCGGACAAGATCGAGGAGGTCAAGACCATCTGCTGGTGCGGGAAAAAGGCCACCTTCAACGCCCGCTTCGACAAAAACGGCACCGTGCTCAAGGAGGGCGAGCAGGTGGTCCTGGGGGCCAACGACCAGTACATCGGCCTCTGCCGCCGCCACTGGAGAGAGGGCAACCTGGGCCCGGACTTCCAGGTGGGGGCCCCATGATCTGCACCCTCTGTCCCCGGAGCTGCGGCGCGGAGCGCACTCCGGACCGCCCCGGCGGCCTGTGTGCCATGCCCTCCGGGCCGGTGGTGGCCCGGGCGATGCTCCACCAGTGGGAGGAGCCCTGTCTGGTGGGGGAGCACGGAGCCGGGGCCGTCTTCTTCTCCGGCTGCAACCTCCGCTGTGTCTACTGCCAGAATCAACCCATCTCCCAGGGGGGCGTGGGCAGGCCGGTGACGGTCTCCCGCCTCCGGGAGATTTTTCAGGAGCTGGCGGCCCAGGGGGCGGTCTGCCTGGACCTGGTGAGCCCCACCCAGTTCACCCCCGCCGTGCTGGAGGCCCTGGGGGAGGACCCCTGGCCGGTGCCCGTGGTGTGGAACTGCGGAGGCTATGAGAAGCCGGAGACCCTCCGGCTTCTGGAGGGCCGGGTTCAGGTCTACCTGCCGGACCTCAAATACGCCCTGCCGGGCCCGGCGGGGCGCTATTCCGCCGCCCCCGATTACTTCGACTACGCCGCCCCCGCCATCCTGGAGATGTTCCGCCAGACGGGGCCCTGCCGTATGGAGCGCGGGCAGCTGAAGGCCGGGGTGCTGATCCGGCACCTGCTCCTCCCCGGGGAGTTGGAGAACACCCGGCGGGTGATTGACTGGGTGGCGTCTACCTTCCGCCCGGGGGACGTGCTGTTTTCCCTCATGAGCCAGTACACCCCCCAGCCCGGAGCCGCCGGAAATCTGGCCCGGCATGTGACCCGGGCAGAGTACCGGGCGGCGGTGGAGTATATGGAGAACTGCGGCATTGTAAATGGCTACACCCAGGAGCGGACCTCCGCCAGGGAGGAGTATACGCCGGACTTTGATCTCTCGGGCACTTGAGGCAGCGCGGGGTTCTCCGATGAGTATCAGGCTCCCTCTCTGAGGGAGCTGTCGCCGCCGGAGGCGGGGGCTGAGGGAGTACCCCCCGAATTTGGCAAGGAGGTTCCGGGAGAAACTCCCTCCGTCACGGCTTCGCCGTGCCACCTCCCTCAAAGAGGGAGGCTTAGGCGGCCGACCCCCTCCGGCCTCCCGAGCGCATAAAAAACCCCGCAAGCAGAGCTTGCGGGGCTTTTTATGTATCCCTGATTATTCCTCGGGGACGATGGCGCCGTTGGGGCAGGTGTCGCTGCAAGAACCGCAGTCCAGGCAGGCGGCCGCGTCGATGACATAGGAATCATCGCCCTGGCTGATGGCGCCGGCGGGGCAAGCGTCGGAGCAGGCGCCGCAGCTCACACAGGCAGAAGTGATCTTGTAGGCCATGGGTAGCACCTCCATTAGAATTGTACCCCCATTGTAGCATACTCTGAAAAAAAAGCAAGAGCTTTGTGAAAGCCCTGACGGAAAAATTTTGGCGTTCACAATTTGTTTTCACAAACGTCAAAGAAAGTCAAAACTTCCCTCTTGACATTTCCCTGAGAGGTGCTATACTGACAGCAGAAAGAAGATCAAAGATAGTCAAAGTCAAATCGATTCAAAAACATGCAAGAAAAGAGGTGCTCCCATGGGGATTTCCGATTTAATTGCCGGATTCCTTCAGGATTGTCTGGACGAGACGGGGGACGGCGTGCTGGAGGTCCAGCGGGGCGAGCTGGCCCAGCGGTTCAACTGCGTGCCCAGCCAGATCAACTACGTGATGTCCACCCGCTTCTCCCCCGAGCGGGGCTACATTGTGGAGAGCCGCCGGGGCGGCAACGGGTACATCCGCATCACCCGGGTCCGGGTGGACCGGGAGACCCTGCTGATGCACGTCATCAATTCCCTGGGGGACCAGGTGGACCTGCCCTCCGCCCGGGCCATCCTGGGGAACCTCTCGGAGTCCGGGGCCCTCTCGGAGGACCTGGCCCGCACCCTGCTGGCCGCCGTGGGCGACAAGGCCCTGGCCGCCGTGCCCCGGGACCTCCGGGATCAGGTCCGGGCGGACGTGCTGAAAAACGTCCTGATTCTTCAGGTCTAGGCTGCATAAAATAGGAGCGGCCCCCCATTCCAATTCGGTTGCTGAAACATTTGCGATATATAGGAGGTATTGATTATGAAATGCGAAAATTGTGGCAAGAATGAAGTCACCTTTGTTTACCAGAGCAACATCAACGGACAGGTCACCGAAAAACATCTCTGCTCCGAGTGCGCCGAGAAGCTGGGCTACACCCAGCGCCTGGCCGCCCAGAGCCAGCGGATGATGCGGGGCCTCTTCGGCGGCGGGCTGTTCGAGGATTTCTTTACCCCCATGCCCTCCCTGCTGGGCAGGATGAACCGCATGCTGGAGGACCCCTTCGACGACTTCTTCGCCGACATGCCCGCCCTGGGGGCCCCGGCGGAGGCCGGGCAGGAGCCTCAGAAATCCCAGGACACCCTGCTGGAGGGAGACGAGCAGAGCGAGCTCTCCAAGGCCCGCCAGCTCAACGCCCTGCGGATGGAGCTGCAAAAGGCCATCGCCGAGGAGCGCTTCGAGCGGGCCGCCGAGCTCCGGGACCAGATTCGCGGCTTGGAACAGAACTGACGTCTTACTTCACGAAAGGAAGTGTACTGCACATGAATGAGAAAAAATTCAGTCCCGGGGCCGAGGAGGCCCTCCGCCTGAGCCAGGAGGCCGCCGGAGAGCTGGGCCACGGCTACGTGGGCACCGAGCACCTGCTGCTGGGCCTGGTGCGGGAGGACCAGGGCACCGCCCATGACGTCCTCCTGGAGGCCGGGCTCACGGACGACATGATCGTCCAGATCATCAAGAAGAGCGTGGGCGTGGGCCTCCCCGGGGGCAACCCCGCCCAGGGCCTCACCCCCCGGGCCCGCCGGGTGGTGGAGATCGCTATGGAGGACGCCATGCGGAGCCGCAGCGCCTACGTGGGCACCGAGCACCTGCTGGCGGGCCTCCTGCGGGAGGGGAACAACATGGCCGTCCGCATCCTCCGCACCGCGGGGGTGGAGGTCCGGCCCCTCTACGCCGCCCTGATGCAAAAGCTCAACCAGCGGCCCCAGAGCCGCCAGCCCGCCGCCCCCCGGGACGACAAGGGTCCCTCCTCCGGCGGCGGCGCCGGGAGCAGCGGCAAAACCCTCCGGGAGTTCACCCGGGACCTGACCGCCGACGCCCGGAACGGCAAGCTGGACCCCGTTGTCGGGCGGGACGACGAGATTCAGCGGGTGATCCAGATTCTCTCCCGCCGGACCAAGAACAACCCCTGCCTCATCGGCGAGCCCGGCGTGGGCAAGACCGCCATCGCCGAGGGCCTGGCCCGGAAGATCGTGATGGGGGACGTGCCCGACGATTTGCTGGACAAGCGCATCCTCTCCCTGGACCTCTCCGGCATGGTGGCCGGGACCAAGTACCGGGGCGAGTTCGAGGAGCGCATTAAAAAGGCCCTGGACGAGGTGAAAAAGTCCGGGGACGTGATCCTCTTCATCGACGAGCTCCACACCATCGTGGGCGCGGGAAGCGCCGAGGGAGCCGTGGACGCGGCCAATATCATCAAGCCCGCCCTGGGCCGGGGCGAAATCCGGGTCATCGGGGCCACGACGCTGAACGAGTACCGGAAGTATATCGAGAAGGACGCCGCCCTGGAGCGCCGCTTCCAGCCCGTCCAGGTGGGCGAGCCCAGCCAGGAGGCCAGCCTGGAGATTTTGAAGGGCCTCCGGGAGAAGTACGAGCAGCACCACAAGCTCCAGCTCACCGACGAGGCCCTGGAGGCCGCCGTCAGCCTCTCCGCCCGCTATATCTCCGACCGCTTTCTCCCCGACAAGGCCATCGACCTGATGGACGAGGCCGCCTCCCGGGTCCGCATGGAGCAGGAGGAGATTTCCCCGGAGCTCAAGAGCCTGGAGGAGAAGATCGCCGCCCTGGCCAAGGACAAGGAGGCCGCGATTCAGCGCCAGGACTTTGAGACCGCCGCCCAGCTCCGGGACATCGAGAGCAACTATCAGGACCAGGTGGAACAGGAGCGGGAGAAGCGCCGGAACAGCCCCCGGCAGCACCGCCCCGTCACCGCCGAGGACATCGCCGCCGTGGTGTCGGGCTGGACGGGCATCCCCGTCACCCGCCTCACCGAGGACGAGGGCAGCCGCCTGCTCCGCATGGAGGAGATTCTCCACCAGCGGGTGGTGGGCCAGGACGAGGCCGTCCAGGCCGTGGCCCGGGCCATCCGCCGGGGCCGGGTGGGCCTCAAGGACCCCAAGCGGCCCACGGGCTCCTTCCTCTTCCTGGGCCCCACGGGCGTGGGCAAGACGGAGCTGTGCAAGTCCCTGGCGGAAGCCATGTTCGGGGACGAGAGCGCCATCATCCGCATCGACATGTCGGAGTACATGGAGCGCCACACGGTCTCCCGGCTCATCGGCTCCCCTCCGGGCTACGTGGGCCACGAGGAGGGCGGCCAGCTCACGGAGAAGGTCCGCCGGAAGCCCTATTCCGTGGTCCTCTTCGACGAGATCGAGAAGGCCCACGAGGACGTGTGGAACATCCTCCTGCAAATCCTGGACGACGGGCGGATCACCGACTCCCAGGGGCGCACCGTGGACTTTAAAAACGCGGTCATTGTCATGACCAGCAACATCGGGGCCAAGAGCCTGACCACGGCGGGGACCCGCTTGGGCTTCAACCACGACGAGAACCCCGGGGCGGACGAGGAAAAGAAGTTCCTCCAGGCCAAGGAGACCGTCATGGCCGAGCTCCGCCAGACCTTCCGGCCCGAGTTCCTGAACCGGATCGACGACATCATCGTCTTCCGGGCCCTGACGGAGGCGGACATCCACGAGGTGGCCCGCCGGATGCTGGAGACGGTCTCCGCCCGGATGGAGGCCATGGGCCTCCACCTGTCGGCCAGCGACGAGGCCGTGGCCGAGCTGGTCCGGGAGGGCTACGATCCCAAGTACGGTGCCCGGCCCCTCCGCCGCTGCATCCAGAGCAAGGTGGAGGACGCCGTGGCCGAGCGGATGCTGGACGGCACCCTCAAGGAGGGGGACACCGCCGCCCTCACCGTGGAGGACAGCAAGCTGCTGGTCACCAAGGAGGAAGTGCCCGCCTGAGAAAAAGCAAAAGGCCCCGCCGGAAGGCGGGGCCCTGCTATTTTCCTCAATACTTCTTTACAAACCGGGAAATCAGCGCCCGGCAGGTCACCATGCGGATGCAGGCGTAAAACGCCTCCGCCTCCTCCGTGCCCTGTCCCACCGTGGTGGCGTTCCGGGCGTCCTCCTCCGTCTCCCAGAGAACGAAGTCCGTCCAGGTCTCGTCCTGCACATAGTGCTCCCAGGAAATAAAGCCCTTGGCCTTGGAGATCACCGCGTCATGGAGTTTCTGGGTCCGCTCCATGAACGTCTCCGGGGGCACGCTCTTTTTGAGCTTGTAGGAAAATATCCAAGCGGTCTTCGCCATGCACCTCTCCTTTCACATTGCGTAAATCGTTCCATCCTGCCGTGCGGGCTCAGAGGCTCCGCAGAAAATAGTAGCCCGCGAGGCCCCACAGGCCCAAATCGGCAATGCCCACCAGAACCAGCAGCACCGTCAGGAATACCAGCAGGGGGCTCCCTTTCTTCTTTTGGGGCGGATCGGGCTCCGTCTGCGCGGCCTGGACGGCCTGGATGGGCTCCTCTTGGACAGGAACCGCCTGCACGGGATTGGTCACTTCCTCAGCCATGTAAATACGTTCCCCTTTTCGTAAAGTTCACTACAGAATGATACTACCACAAATCGACGAGTCTTTCAAGAGAAACCCACAAATAGAGAAAAGTCCGCCCGCCGGGGGGAGTCCGGCGGACGGCGCTTGCTTAACCCTTTGCGGCGTCCAGGTAATCCGCCGCGAACTGGGCGTACAGGGCCACGCCCCGCACCAGCACGGGCTCGTTTACCGTATAGCAGCCGTTGTGATTGCTGGCCGTGTATCCCAGGGCCTCGTTCCGGCTGCCCAGGAAGCCGAAGACGGCGGGAATCTTGTCGGCGAAATAGGCGAAGTCCTCGCTGCCCATGGCCATGGGGAGCTCCTTCAGCGCCTCGGGCCCATAGAGCTTCTCCGCGGCCTTCTGGGCCACCTCCGTCAGCAGGTCGTCGTCATTGATGACCGCGCTGGGATAGTACTCATATTTCAGCTCCGCCTTGAGGCCCAGGGCCGCGGCCGTGTTCTCGATGATCCGCTTGAGCTGGGCCTCGATGCTCATGCGGAAGGCGGGCTCGAAGGTCCGGACGGTGCCGTACATCTCCGCGTGGTTGGCAATGATATTGAACCGGGTTCCCGCGTGCATCTCGCCCACGGTGACCACCAGGGGGTTCAGGGGGCTGTTGTTCCGGGAGACGAAGGTCTGGAGGTTCATCAGGATGGAGGCCGCGCCGATCAGGGCGTCCGCGCCCAGCTCCGGCTGGGTGGCGTGGGCCGAGACGCCGTCCACCGTGATGGTGAAGTTGTCGCAGCTGGCCATCCGGCGGCCCGGCTCGAAGTTCATATAGGGCTCCTCCAGCTTGCCCCAGATGTGCTGGCCCATGATGGCGTCCACGCCCTCCAGCACGCCCTGCTCCACGTAGTACTCCGCCCCGTGGCAGGTCTCCTCGGCGGACTGGAAGAAGATCTTCACCTTCCCGTGGACCTGGTCCTTGTGCTCCATCAGAATCTTGGCGGCGCCCAGGAGCATGGCGGCGTGGCAGTCGTGGCCGCAGGCGTGCATGACGCCGGGGTTCTCGCTGGCAAACTCCAGGCCCGTCTTCTCCTCCACGGGCAGGGCGTCGATGTCCGCCCGGAGGGCCACGGTCTTGCCCTCGCCGCCGTCCAGCATGGCCCAGCAGCCGGGGTGGTCCTCAAAGCGGTGCACGGTGTAGCCCATGCTCTCCAGCTCCGCCTGGATGTGGTCGGTGGTCTTGAACTCCTCCCAAGAGAGCTCCGGGTGCCGGTGGAACCAGCGGCGCTGCTCGGTCACGTAGCGTTCGATGGCCTCGGCGGCCTGTCTGAAATTCATAGATGTTACCCCTTTCCGCTCATAGTGAGCAATGGTTTCCGGTTGGTGTTCCTTCTTCAGCTGATTATATACCACGCCGCCGCCCCAAAGGCAAGGGAACTTTGGCGGGACCAGTACGGGCGGGACGCGACGCGTCCCGCCCGCTTTTGGCAACACGTATTTACTGGGCGTTGAAGTCCATGGCCGTCTGGACAAAGAGCTTCGCGCCGTTAATCAGGGCGGACTCGTCCACGCAGAAGTGGCCGGAGTGGTTCGTCCACACCGCGCCGCAGGCCTCGTTGCGGATGCCCAGGAAGGCCACCGCGCCGGGAACCTTCTCCATGAAATAGGCGAAGTCCTCGCCGCCGTTGGTCTTGTCATAGGCGAAGAGGCAGTCGGGTCCCATGACCTTCTTGGCCGCGCCCTGGATCAGGGCGGCCATGGCGGGATCGTTGTTCACCGGGGGCACGATATAGCGCCACTCCAGCTTGGCGTCCACCCGATAGGCCTCGCCCACGGACTTCACGATCCGGCGGAGGGAGTCCTCCATCTGCCGGCGCACCCCGGCGTCGAAGCACCGGGCCGTGCCCTCGATGTGGCAGTACTCCGGCACCACGTTCCAGCGGGTGCCCACGTTCACCACGCCCACGGTCAGGACGGCGGGCTGGTTGGGGTCCACCTCACGGCTGACGATGGTCTGGATGGCCTCCACCAAGGCGGAGGAGGCGGTGGCCACGTCGATGCCCTGATGGGGGGCCGCGCCGTGGCTGCCCTTGCCCTGGAGGTCAATCAGGAACCAGTCCGCGGCGGCCATCTTGGGGCCCGCGTCGATGGCCACGGTCCCGGCGTCCACGTCGGCCCAGACGTGCTGGGAGAAACAGGCGTCCACGCCCTCCAGTGCGCCGTTCTCAATCATGGACTTGGCCCCGGTGGCCACCTCTTCGGCGGGCTGGAAGGCCAGCTTCACCGTGCCGCACAGGTCCTCCTTCAGCTCGTTGAGAAGCCGGGCGGTGGTGAGCATGATGGACATGTGGCAGTCGTGGCCGCAGGCGTGCATGACGCCCGGGTTCTGGCTGGCGTACTCCAGCCCCGTCTCCTCCTGGACCGTCAGGCCGTCCATGTCCGCGCGGAGGAGGATGGTCTTGCCGGGCTTGGCGCCCTGGATGGTGGCCAGGGTGCCCGTCTCCAGGCCGCAGGGACGCCACTCCACGCCCAGCTTGTCCAACTCGGCGCGGATGTGCTTGCAGCTCTCAAACTCCTTCTCGCTGACCTCGGGGTGCTGGTGGAACCAGCGGCGCTGTTCAATGAGGTAGCTCTTGGCCGCCTCGGCGGCTTGATTCAGATTCATAGAAAACACCTTTTTCCTTAACTTTATTGCCCGTTAAAGTCCATGACCACCTGGACGCAGAGCTTCACGCCGTTGATCAGGGCGGACTCGTCCACCTGGAACTTGGAGTTGTGCTGGGGCCAGACGGCTCCGCAGGCCTCGCAGCCCACGCCCAGGAAGGCCAGGGCTCCCGGGGCCTTTTCGATGAAGCAGGACGTGTCCTCTCCGCCGTTGGTCTTGTCAAAGTGATACAGGGCGTCGGGGCCTATGACCTTCTTGGCGGACTCCGCCGCCAGGGCGGACATGCCCTCGTCGTTGACCACCGGGGCCACGATGGGAATCCAGTCCAGCTTGATCTCGGCCCGGTAGGTCTCGCCCACGGACTTCACCATCCGCTTCACGGCGTCCTCCAGCTGCTTGCGCACCCCGGCGTCGAAGCAGCGGGTGGTGCCCTGGAGGAAGCCGCTCTCCGGGACCACGTTCCAGCTGTTGCCCGCGTTGATCTCGCCCACGGTCACCACGGCGGACTGGTTGGGGTCGATCTCCCGGCTGACGATGGTCTGGAAGGCGTTCACCAGCTGGCTGCACACCACCACGGGGTCCACGCCCTGGTGGGGCTGCGCGCCGTGGCAGCTCTTGCCGGTGACGTAAATCTTGAACATATCACAGGCGGCCATCCGGGGCCCGGCCTCAATAGAGACCTTGCCGGAGGGCACGTCGGCCCAGACGTGCACGGCAAAGCAGCCGTCCACGCCGTCCATGGCCCCCTGGGCCACCATGGACTTGCCGCCGGTGCCGATCTCCTCGGAGGGCTGGAAGGCCAGGCGGACGGTGCCGCAGAGGTCTTCCCGCATGTCCATGAGGACGTGGGCGGTGGTCAGCAGCATGGCCATGTGGCAGTCGTGGCCGCAGGCGTGCATCAGGCCCTCGTTCTGGCTGGCGTACTCCAGCCCCGTCTCCTCCTGGACTTTCAGGGCGTCCATGTCCGCCCGGAGGAGGAAGGTCTTGCCGGGCTTGGCGCCCTGGATGGTGGCCAGGGTGCCCGTCTCCAGGCCGCAGGGACGCCACTCCACGCCCAGCTTGTCCAGCTCGGCGCGGATGTGCTTGCAGCTCTCAAACTCCAGCTCGCTGTACTCCGGGTGCTGGTGGAACCAGCGGCGCTGCTCAATCAGGTAAGCCTCGTACTTGGCGGCGACTTCTTTCAGCTCCATAGCATTGCTCCTTTCGCAATTTGAGAAAGCTCCCCAGAGCCCGCAAAGCGGGCCCTGGGGCGGCAAATATCTTTGCCCTGTTCACTTCTGTAATGAAAGGTGCTTCTGTCCGGAAGGCCTGGCGGAAGGCCATCGAGCCTTTTCGCCTCCTGGAGTCTCCTAAATTCTGTGAAAAGCTGCGGCAAAAAGTCCCCAGGACTCTCCCGCCCTTCCGGAACAGAGATGTACGCTTCAGATTGCTGTCTCTCCCGTCTCTAGGGATCGGAGGGTTCGAGGGCGCTCTTACAGCAGGTTCGTGAAGAGGCCCGCAATGATGACCGAGGTAATGGTCACCGTGGTGAAGCCGCCGACGATCATCGGGGGGAACATCTGGCTCATCAGATACTCCTTCTCCTCGGAGGTCTCGGACAGGGCGGTGCAGACGGACTCGGTGATGATGGCGTTGGGCGGGAAGCCGTACAGCGCCGTCAGAGCCGTGGCAAAGGCCAGCAGGAAGGGCATCTTCAAAACCTTAGAGATAATGAAGCACAGCACCCCCATGCCGAACACGCCGACAATGATCAGGATAATCATGGGCAGGATCACGCCCGCCAGCATCTCGGGAGTGGCGGTCTTCAGGCCGTCAAACACATACATCATCAGGGCGAACATAACGATGCCGTAGGAGTGGGCCTTGTTCAGGGAGTCCTCCTCCAGGAAGCCGATGGTGGTGGCGATGACGGAGAAGATCAGGGCCCACACCGCGCCGCTGATTTTCATGTTGATGACGGGGATCACGACGTTTCCGGCCTGGGTGGCCAGCCAGCCCACGATGCCCAGACGGATGAAGATCGCCGCGTTGGAGTTCCACTTGGCGCCCAGGGGGGGGATCAGCTTCTTCTTGGGGGCCGCCGCAGTCTCCAGTTTTCCACCTTATTGGAGACCGCAACCGCCTTTACATCGCCGGAGCGATAGGCCTTGAGCATCTTCTTGCCCTCCAGCTGGAGGCAGGCGGCGGTGAGGGGATAGCCGGCGAAGCCCTGGACGCAGTACATGGCGATGGCGAACAGGGCGGCGTCTGCCAGGCCCTTTTCCGCGGCGGCAGTCTGCATGGTGACCGCGGCGATGATGCCGCCGGTCAGCGGGGGCAGGCCGGAGATGACATAGGCCCTATCCATGATCAGGGGGCAGACGCCAAGGCACAGGAGGCACATGCCCGCCAGGCCCGCCAGGCAGACCACAACGGTCTTCCACTGGTCGATCAGCTGCTGGATGCTGATGACCGTGCCCATGTGGGTCAGGCAGAGGTAGATGCCGACGGTGCTGCCGAAGGGGATCAGCTGAGAATCGGTAATCATTTCCGTGGGGAACACGGTCCAGTAGCCGATCAGCATGACGATGGCGGTGACGAAGACTGAGGGAACCCATGCCTTGGTCAGGGTGGACACGACCTCGCCGATGATATAGGCGGCGGCGCATGCCACGAATGCAAGCATAAAGTTATACATTTTCTTCCTCCTCTAAATTTATTATTCACAACACGGGAGCAGTCCTCCGGGGCCTCTGCCGCAAAGAGGTCCCATCCGGCCGCCGCCCATGTCAGAATACGTTGTCAAAGCGCCTCCGGGGCGCTCAGGCCCCCAGGTATTTCAGGGCCACGCTCGCCAGGGTCCGGATGCCGTAGGGCATGGCCTCCTCCTTCATGGCGCACTTGGCGCTGTGGAGGGGATAAACGGCGTCGCCCAGGTGCCCGGCGTAGACCATGAAGAACGCCGAGGGCACCCCGCCCATCTGGCGGTAATAGGCGAAGTCCTCGCTGAAGCCCATGGGCTTCTCCAGCTCCACCACGGAGCCGGGGCCCAGCTCCTCCAAAACGGCCTCCCGGGCCAGGTCCACCAGCTCCTTGTCGTTGTAGGCCGTGGGGTAGCCATAGTAGTGATACACATCAAAGTTACAGCCGGAGACGGACTCCATGCCCTTGGCGATGGCGAACATCTGCTGGCGGATGGTCTCCCGGACCTCCTCGGAATAGGCCCGGGACACGCCGCCGAACTTGACCTCGCCGGGGATGACGTTGGGCGCGTCCCCGCTGTGGATGCTTCCGATGGACATGACGGCGGTCTCCAGGGGGTCCACCCGCCGGGCCACGATCTGCTGCATATCCACCACCATCTGGCAGGCCGCCAGGATGGGATCGTCGGTCTTGTGGGGCTCGGACCCGTGGCCGCCCCGGCCGGTGACGGTGATGTCGTAGAGGTCCACCGAGGTGGTCATGGGGCCGGAGCGCATGGCGACCTTGCCCACGATCTCCTCGTCGGGCATCAGGTGGATGGCATAGATGGCGTCCACCTTGGGATTCTCCAGCACGCCCTTCTCCACCAGCTCCTTGGCGCCGCCGGGGAGGGTGTCCTCGCTGTGCTGGAAGATGAGCTTCACGGTGCCCTTGAACTGGTCCCGCATGCCGCACAGCAGCTTGGCCACGCCCAGGAGCATGGACGCGTGCATGTCGTGCCCGCAGGCGTGCATCATATTGGGCACCTCGCTGGAGAAGGGCAGGCCGGTGTCCTCGGTGACCGGCAGGGCGTCGATATCCGCCCGGAGGGCCACGCACTTGCCCTCTCCCAGGCTGCCGTGAATCAGGGCCACCACGGCGGTGGGGACGGGGCTCTCAATTTTGTCCACGCCGTACTCCGCCAGCTTCTCGCGAATCAGGGCGGAGGTCTGGATCTCGTTCCGGCCAATTTCCGGGTGCCGGTGGATTCTCCGGCGGATCTCCGTAATCTCCTCCACGCAGGACAGGGCCGCGGCTTCAATCTTGCTCATAAGCTCCCTCCTCCAAGAACTTCACCGGGGATTTCCCGGCGCCTCCCCGCCCCGTCTCCGGGCTCGCGGGCCGCAGGTCCGGGGGCCGGAAAGGATACCGGCGCTTCGGCGAAGCAAATCCCCAAATCCTCAAGTTGAAAAATTGGTAGTTGCTATTATATCATATTTTGGCGCAGATACAAGCTCTTTTTCAAAAAATGACAGTTCCTCCTTCCTTTTTTTACCCTCCCCTCCCTGTTTTCAGGGCTTGAGAGGTTGCATTTTTTCGCAAAACCGTGTAAACTGGCGGGGAATCCGATTCCACGCATATTAAGGAGGTCCCTCATGCTGTCCACACTTCTCTCCGCCCTGCTGGGCCTGGCGCTTCTGGCCCTGGACCAGGCGGTTAAGCTCCACATCGCCGGCACGCTCCCCCTGGGGGAGTCCCGTCCCCTGCTGCCGGGCGTGGTGGAGCTGCGGACCGTTCACAACTACGGCGCGGCCTGGTCCAGCTTCTCCGGCATGCGCTGGCTGCTGGTCCTGGCCACCAGCTGCATCGTTCTGCTGCTCCTGGCCCTCCTGGTCCGGCGGGTGGTCCGGCATCCCCTGGGCCTCCTGGCGGGGTGCCTCATCATCTCCGGCGGCCTGGGGAACATCCTGGACCGGGTCCGCCTGGGCTATGTCATCGATATGTTCAACTTCCTGTTTATGGACTACCCGGTTTTCAATGTGGCGGACATCTGCGTGGTCTCCGGCTGCGTCCTGGGGCTGATCTACTACCAGTGGTTTTACGAAAAGTACGACAAGAAGGTGAAGGCCGATGGAACTCCTGAGTCTCCGTCCGGCGGCGTCTGACGCCGGGACCCGGGTGGACGCCTGGCTGGCGTCCCAGGTGGAGGGCCTCACCCGCTCCGCCGCCGCCCGCCTTCTGGAGGAGGGCCGGGTGACCCTGGAGGGCCGCCCCCTGGCGAAGAACTACCGGCTGACCGGGGGCGAGGCGCTGGCCGTCTCCCTGCCGGACCCGGAGCCCATAGAGGCCCTGCCTCAGGATATTCCCCTGGAGGTGGTTTATGAGGACGGGGACGTGATTGTGGTCAACAAGCCCAAGGGCCTGGTGGTCCACCCCGCCCCCGGCCACCCGGACGGCACTCTGGTCAACGCCCTGCTCCACCACTGCGGGGGGAGCCTCTCCGGCGTGGGCGGGGCCCTCCGCCCGGGGATCGTCCACCGCATTGACCGGGACACCTCGGGCCTCATCATCGCCGCCAAAAACGACCTTGCCCACCAGGCCCTCAGCGCCCAGCTCCAGGACCACACCCTGGCCCGGACCTACGAGTGCCTGGCCGTGGGGGGCTTCCGGGAGGACGCCGGCACGGTGGACGCTCCCATCGGGCGGCACCCGGTGGACCGGAAGAAGATGGCCGTCGTCTCCGGCGGGCGGCCCGCCGTCACCCACTGGGAGGTCCTGGAGCGCTTCCCTGGGCTCACCTATCTCCGCTGCCGCCTGGAGACCGGACGGACGCACCAGATCCGGGTCCACCTGGCCCACCTGGGCCACCCGATTTTAGGGGACACGGTTTACGGGGCCAGGAAGCCCGTCCCGGGCCTCCAGGGCCAGTGCCTCCACGCCGTGGGCCTCCGCTTCCTCCACCCCCGGACCGGGGAGCCGGTGGAGCTTTGCTGTCCCCTGCCGGAGGAGTTCCAGGCCCAGCTGAGGAGGCTGAGGGGGAGCCTCTGAGCGCCCGGAGACGGGGCGGGCGCCCCTTAGCGGCAGCTTTATAATGCAGGGGCGGCGGAGCTTCTGATTTCGCCGCCCTGGAGATGATCGACGAGGCTAAGGCGCTTTTGTATCAGTGGGGGGTTTTGCCGCCTCGGGCGGAGAACTCGGGGCTTGCTTAAAAATTTGAAGAACAGACGAAACGCCGGACCAGGGCTCCCCGCCCCGATCCGGCGTCTTTTCGTTTTTAAAGCAAGCCTTACCCCTTCAAAATATTCCCGCCGTAGGGGGCCATCTCCAGGCGGATGAAGAAGCCCTGATCGTGGGAGCAGACCGGGCAGCTCTTGGGGGCCTGGAGGCCTTCCTGGATATGGCCGCAGTTGAGGCACATCCAGGCGCATTTCACGTCGGAGACGAAGAGCTTCCCCGCCTCCAGGAGATCCGCGAAGTGGCCGAAGCGGTTGCCGTGGGTCTGCTCGATCTTGGCGATCTGCTGGAAGGAGGAGGCAATCTGAGGGAAGCCCTCCTTCCGGGCGGTCTCGGCGAAGCTGGGATAGACGGGATCGAACTCCTCGTACTCATTGTGCTGGGCCCGGCGGAGGAGCTGGACCGCGTCGTTGGTGATATCCACCGGATAGCCGCCGTCGATCTGGACGGTCTCCCCCGCCAGGTCCTTCATGTGGTTATAGAAGATTTCCGCGTGCTCCTTCTCCTGTCCGGCGGTGAAGGTGAAAATGGCCTCCAGGACGTGGAGCTCCTGCTTTTTGCACAGGCCCGCGGCAAAGGTGTAGCGGTTCCGGGCCTGGCTCTCGCCGGCGAAGGACCGCATGAGGTTTTGGAGCGTCTCGCTCCCCTTGAGGGTTTGGGACATAGGGATTGCCTCCTTTTTTTGATGTGGAGGTAGTATTTCCCAAGGAGAGCGCGCTTATGCGGCCGGGGCCCCTTCCCAGGGGGCGGCAAGCTAAATTTTACCATTGTATAAATTTTCAAGATTTGGTTGATTCTTCCCCTGGAGTCCTGTATACTGTAGACAGGAAACTGGCCCTATATGGGCCGTCACACATGAAAATCAGAAGATGGAGGAACAGATTATGAAATACGGACGCACCTACAATTTCTCCGCCGGTCCCGCCATGATGCCGGAGCCTGTCCTGGAGGAGATTGCCGCCGAAATGATGAACTACCGCGGAAGCGGCATGTGCGTCATGGAGATGAGCCACCGCTCCAAGGTCTTCCAGCAGATCCGGGACGAGGCGGAGGCGGACCTCAGGAAGCTGATGGGCATCCCGGACAACTACAAGGTCCTCTTCATCCAGGGGGGCGGCACCGTCCAGTTCGCCATGGTGGCCATGAACCTGATGAAGAACGGCCTGGGGTGCTATGTGGAGACCGGCGCCTGGTCCAAGAAGGCCATCGCCGAGGCGAAAAAGTACGGAGAGGTCAAGATCGTGGCCTCCTCCGCCGACAAAAACTTCTCCTATATCCCCGACTGCTCCAACCTGGACATCCCGGAAAACGCGGACTATGTCTATATCTGCGAAAATGAGACCATCAACGGAACCACCTACTTCCAGCTCCCGGACACCAAGGGCAAGGTGCTGGTCTCCGACCAGTCCAGCATGTTCCTCTCCCGCCCCTGCGACGTGAGCAAGTACGGCCTCATCTGGGGCGGCGTCCAGAAGAACGTGG
Source organism: uncultured Oscillibacter sp. (assembly GCA_947245315.1). Lineage (GTDB taxonomy): Bacteria > Bacillota > Clostridia > Oscillospirales > Oscillospiraceae > Oscillibacter. The sequence continues at coordinate 19,131 of CAMXNV010000002.1, forward strand.
GCCCGGCGGGCATGGCCATCGTCATCATCCGGGAGGACCTCATCCGGGACGACCTGCCCAAATTCGTGCCCACCTATATGAGCTATAAGACCCATGCGGACAACGACTCCCTGTACAACACGCCCAACTGCTGGGCCATCTACTGCTGCGGGAAGGTCTTCAAGTACCTCCTGGATAACGGCGGCCTGGAGGCCATGCACCAGCGAAACGTGGAAAAGGCGGGCATCCTCTACGACTTCCTGGACCAGAGCAAGCTCTTCACCGGCGCCGTGCGCAAGGAGGACCGCTCCCTGATGAACGTGCCCTTTGTGACACCCAGCAAGGAGCAGGACGCCGATGTGGTGGCGGCCAGCAAGGAAGCGGGCTTTGATAACCTGAAGGGTCACAAGAGCGTGGGCGGCCTCCGGGCTTCCATCTACAACGCCATGCCCAAGGAGGGCGTGGAGGCTCTGGTGGAGTTCCTCAAGAAGTACGAGGCGGAGCACGCCTGAATGAAGAAATCCGAAAAGCTGCCCAAAGGAGGTTATCACAATGGGAATGACGGATTTACAGTTTAAGAGTTTCCTGAAACGGCTGATTCGGACGCTGGAAGAGGCGGAGAGCAAGGAAACCCGTGAACAGGTGGTGGCCGAGATTGAGAAGCTGAAAAAGGATTTGATGGACGACATGCTCGGCTGAGGCCGAACACCGCGCCTGTCCCCCAATGGGCGCGTGCCCTCCCGCTGTCGATGCCCCTGGGGTGCATCGAGAACGAATGAAAGGGGTACTACACTATGTTAAAGCGCGTACTGGTCACCGACGGGATGGACACCTCCGCCGTGGAGAAGCTCCGGGCGGACGGTTACGAGGTGGTGGAGCAGTTCTATGAGCCCGGCGAACTGGGCCCCGCCCTGCGGGACTTCGACGCCGCCGTCATCCGCTCGGCCACCAAGATCAAGGAGCCCCAGATCGACGCCGCCAAGGGCGGACGGCTCAAGCTCATCGTCCGGGCCGGAGTGGGCGTGGACAACATCGCCGTACCATACGCCGAGGCGGCGGGCATCGCCGTGCGGAACACCCCCCGGGCCTCCTCCAACGCCGTGGCGGAGCTGGCCCTGGCCCTGCTCTTCTCCTGCGCCCGGAATATCTCCATCGCCGGGCACACCATGCGGGAGCACCGCTGGGAGAAGAAAGCCTATTCCAAGGGCTTCGAGCTGGCGGGGAAGACCGCCGGGGTCATCGGCTACGGCCGCATCGGCCGGATGGTAGGGGCCAAGTGCCAGGCCCTGGGCATGCAGGTGCTGTCCGTGGTCCACCGGAACAAGCCCGAGGGCTGCGAGTGCGAGACCATGCGCTTCGTCTCCATGGAGGAGCTCCTGGCCCAGTCCGACGTGCTGATCCTCTGCGCCCCGGGAGGGAACAAGGCCCTGGTGGACCGGGAGTCCCTGGCCAAGATGAAGGACGGCGTGGTGATCGTCAACGTCTCCCGGGGGAGCAACGTGGACGAGGCGGCCCTGCTGGAGGCCCTGGAGTCCGGGAAGGTCCGGGCGGCGGGCCTGGACGTGTGGATGAGCGAGAAGGACCCCAACTGGGCCCTGGCCACTCACCCGGCGGTGAGCTGCACACCCCACGTGGGCGCGGGCACCAAGGAGGCCCAGAAGCGGATCGGCCTGGAGCTGGTGGACATCATCGAGGGCTTCTGAGGGCCGGGTTTGCTGGCGCAAAAAAAGAGGGGTAAGTCCCCCCATACAACACCAAGGCCCCGGCGCTGACGCGCCGGGGCCTCTTGCGTTACCTTATCCGAGTCCGTCAAACCCATCAGCCCGGCTCGTCCTCCAGCCGCCGGAGGCCCGCCAGGTCCGTCACCTGCAGGGAGAAGACCACCGACTGGGCCTCCGTCCCCATGCCCGCCTGGGCCATGACGGCCTTCATGATGGGCTTGCGGTCCTCCCCCCGGGCCAGGATGAACACCATCTCCTTCTCCGCCGCCAGGGAGACGCCGAAGAACTTCTTCGCCAGCTCCGTGCCGGTGCCCTTGGCGTGAATGGAGGTCCCCCCGGCGGCCCCGGCGGACCGGGCGGCGTCCATGACCTGGTCCGTGTGGCCCCGGTTGGTGATGACCACGATGAGCTCGTGGGTGCTTTCCTTTTCCATGTCGTCCTCCTCCCCCTGCCGGGGCAGCAGATAGTCCCGGGCCCGGGCGCCCCCTACGCTGGAGATGGGCACCGTCATCAGGATGCCCCGGCCGGGCACGTCCAGCCAGAGCTCCCGCTCCGCCCGCCGCACCAGGCGGGAGGACCGGGGGGCCGCCAGTATCAAAACCACCTTCTCCGTGGCCTCCAGGCCCAGGCAGTCCAGAATCTCCGTGGTGGCCGTGCCCCGGCCCAGGGCCGCCAGCACCAGGGAGGCCCCCTGGGCCTGGAACCAGGCGGTGAAGTCCCCGCCCCGGCTCCGGTCCGTGATGGCGATGATCAAAACGGCTCCGGCCATAGGCGGGCCTCCTCTCTCCGGCGGCGGGGCCGCCTTACAAATCGATGATCTCCTCGTCCCCGTCTCCCGGGGTCTCCCCGGCCCGGCGGAGCTTCCACTTATAGGCCAGGCCCAGGAGCTGGATGGTCAGCAGGGGCGTCATGGCCACCATGGCCACCACGCCGAAGGCGTCCGTGACCACGCTGCCCCCCACGGCCTCACAGGCCCCCATGGCAAAGGGCAGCAGGAAGGTGGCCGTCATGGGCCCGGAGGCCACGCCGCCGGAGTCAAAGGCGATGGAGGTAAAAATCTTGGGCACAAAGAAGGACAGGACCCCCGCGGCCAGGTAGCCCGGCACCAGGAAGAGGAAGATGGACGCCCCGGTGAGCACCCGGACCATGGCCAGGCCGATGGACAGAGCCACACCGGCGGAGAGGCTGGCGCTCATGGCCCCGCCGGGAATGGCCCCGGCGGTGATCTCCTCCACCTGCTTGTTCAGCACGTGGACCGCGGGCTCCGCCTGGACGATGAACCAGCCCATCAGCATGCCAATGGGAACCAGAATCCAGTTCCAGGACAGGGCGGCGATCTGGCGGCCCAGGTAGGTCCCCGCGGGGAGGAAGCCCACGTTGACCCCCGTGAGAAACAGGGTCAGCCCTATATCAGTATACAGAATTCCCACGGTGATTTTCAATACTTTTTTTCGCTTCAGCCCCAGGGCCACGGCCTGGAAGACGGCGAAGAAGGCCACGATGGGAAAGAGGCTCTTCAGGACCTCCCAGGCGTAGCGGGGCAGGGCCCCCAGGAAGAGGGCCCCCAGCTCCCGGCTGTCCGAGGCCCGGGGCATGGCCGCGGCGGCGTAGGCCCCGGCGGCGGGGTAGCGCATGGCCAGGAGGAGCACCGCCAGGATGGGCCCCACGGAGCACAGGGCCACCAGGCCGAAGCTGTCCTGGGCGGCACTCCGGTCGCTCCGGATGGAGGACACGCCCAGGCCCAGGGCCATGATGAAGGGCACGGTCATGGGCCCCGTGGTGACGCCCCCGGAGTCGAAGGCCACGGCCAGGAAGTCCCGGGGGACAAAGAAGGCCGCCAGGAGGAACACCACTCCATAGGACCCGATCAGCAGCCACTGGAGGGGCACCTGGAAGAGAATGCGCAGCAGGGCCACCACCAGGAAGGCCCCCACTCCCACGGCCACCGCCCCCACCAGGACAGCGTTGGGAATCCCCGGCACCTGGGAGGCCAGCACCTGGAGGTCCGGCTCCGAGACGGTGACCACCACGCCGATCAGGAAGCTGACGGTCACCACCACCCAGAGCTTCCTGGACCCGGCCATGTGGGACCCCGCCTGTTCGCCGATGGGGGTCATGGCCATCTCGGCCCCCAGGGTGAAAAAGCCCATGCCCAAAATGAGCAGCACGGCCCCCGCCAGGAAGGCCAGCAGGATGTCCACCGGCAGGGGGGCCAGGGTCAGGCAGAGGACCAGCACAATGGCGGTGATGGGCAGCACGGAGGCCAGGGCCTCCCGGACCTTCTCGCCCAGGATGGTCTTTCTTGTTCCGTCGTTTGCCCGTCTGCCCATGCGCCGGTCTCCTTTCCGTAGTTTCTGTAGGTTGTACCATAATAGCAGAAAACAGGGGGATTTTCCAGGGAATTTGGGCTTCTTTGCGACTCCTTTACGGAGGAACAGGCGGCGGCCGCTCTTTCCTCCGCCCCCTCCCCCGTTGGAGTGCCTCCCCGGCGAAGGGCGGCGGACGCCACCCCTCCTGGGGTCCGGCGGGCGGCGTTTGTATCGAATTTCGATATTTTGTAACAATATCATGATGGACCGCATGGATATCGCTATATTATATCGAAAAGGAGAATAGCCATGGTTCGAATCTTACTATCCACCCGGCTGGGGGAGCGCCGCCTGACCCAGGCGGACCTCGCCCGGATGACGGGCATCCGCAAAAACACCATCAGCGAGCTCTACCACGAGATCGCCACCAGGGTCAGCCTGGAGCACCTGGACCTGATCTGCGAGGCCCTGGACTGCGGCCTGACGGATCTGCTGGAGGTGGTCCCCAACCCGGAACCCCGGGTCCGGACCCGGACCGGGGCCCCCCTGCCGGAGAAGGGCAGGGACGCGTTTTCAAAGAAGGAGGAGTCCAAACATGCCCATTAAAATCAAGAACTTCGGGGGCCCCCTGCTGTGGTTCGCCCGGAAGTATCGGTCCGACTGGGTGTCCAGCCTGTCCTTCCCCCTGGTGGCCGCTCTGCGGACCCCCAAGATCAACGCCTTCATTGACCGCTTCCTCAAGGAGGAGGAGACGCCCCCCTTCCGCTTCCTGATGCTGGAGACCGTGAACCGCTGCAACGGGAAGTGCTCCTTCTGCCCCGCCAACGTCCGGGACGAGAAGCGCCCCTACAAGCGGATGACGGAGGAGCTCTTTTCCCGGATCATCGACGAGCTGGTGGAGATCAACTGGCGGGGCACCATCTTTTTGCAGGTCAACAACGAGCCCTTCCTGGACAAGCGAATCCTGGACTTCGCCGGGGAGATCCGCCGGAAGCGCCCCGCGTGCAAGATCTGCATCATCACCAACGGGACCATGCTCAACGTGGAGAAGGTCCGGGGGCTGACCTCCCTGGTGGATGAGCTGGTCATCAACGACTACAGCGAGCAGTACCGGCTCTCGGACCACCTGGCGGAGATTTACAAGTACGTCAAGGGCCACCCGGAGGAGTTCGCCCACATGGAGATCAGCATCAGCCGCCGGTACGCCGGGGAGATTCTGGCCACCCGGGCGGGCAATGCCCCCAACAAGCCCAAGAAGAACAACCGGGTCTCCGCCCCCTGCATCTACCCCTTCACGGACCTCATCATCTTCCCCGACGGGCAGGTGGGCCTGTGCTGCAACGATTGCTTCGAGGTGACGGGCTTCGGCGACGTGACCCAGGACCGGCTGATGGACATCTGGACCAACGAGAAGTTCACCCAGCTCCGCCTGGCCATGCGCCAGGGGCGGGAGCACTACCCCTTCTGCGTGGAGTGCGACGTGGTGGACGCGGGAAGCCGGGAGAAGGCCATCGGCCAGGGCTGAGCCTTTCCTACATAAAAAAAGCCGCCTCCCCCGGCGGCGCGCTTCCAGACAAAAAACATCCCCCCATCCGCTCCTTCGGCGAATGGGGGGCTTACTCATTGATCGGATTATCCAATTCGTTGTACCTCGTACTTTCTTGATGTTGCCGTTCACTGGGGTAACCGTGGGCTTGGGTGACCTGGGTTTTGCCAATCCATGAAACAATTTTCTTTGCGCGGACCTGTTGGCCCCGCCTGGCTCAGCATAGTGAGTGGTGTTTCGTCTTTGGGTATTGCCGGAGATCACACTGTTGCAAAGAGAACGCTTTTGTGAAACGGCGCTGGTCTCTTGGTCTCTACGGGCGAACCTTTCATGGTTACCCGTTCTTCCTAGTACACTGGACTCACCCCTTTCTGTAGCTATAATGTACAATATTTTTTGGAGTCTGTCAAGGGTTTTTGTGAAGTTTTACGTTTTTGACAAAGCCCCCTCCCCGCCTCCGGCGAAACGCACAAAGGGGAGCGGCCCGGGGCTCTTTTTATGGCGCGTTTCGCCGGAAAACGCGGGCCGGGAGGTCCTGGGGGCGGGATTGGTTCTTGTGCTTTCGGCGGTTTCATGGTAGGATGAAGCTATTCCTATCAGGGCATTGGAGGAGACGCTTTGAAACGTGAAGAGATTATCATTCCCCAGGCGGACCTGGACCGCCAGAGGGACTTTCAGGAACGGATACGGGCCCTGTTTTCCGCCCGGGGGCTGAGCCCCAGGGCCTGTGTGGAGACCTTCGGCTGCCAGCAGAACGTGGCCGACGGGCAGAGGATCATGGGCATGTTGGAAGCCATGGGATTTACCTTCACCCAGGAGCCCGGGGAGGCGGACCTGGTGCTGCTGAACACCTGCGCCATCCGGGAGCACGCGGAGCAGCGGGTCTTCGGCAACCTGGGGCTGCTGACCCACACGAAGAAGGAGCGGCCGGACCAGGTCCTGGTCCTCTGCGGCTGCATGGCCCAGGAGGAGCGGGTGGCCAAGCGGGTGAGGGAGTCCTACCGGCACGTGGACCTGGTCTTCGGTCCCCAGGCCCTCTGGAGGTTCCCCGAGCTCCTCTGGCAGGTCTACGAGACCCGGAAGCGGGTCTTCTCCATCGAGGACGAGCACGGGGGCATTGCCGAGGGGCTGCCCGTGGTCCGGGAGCGGGGCGTGAAGGCCTGGGTGTCCATTATGTATGGGTGCAACAACTTCTGTTCCTACTGCATCGTGCCCTACGTCCGGGGCCGGGAGCGGAGCCGGGAGCCCGCCGCCGTCCTGACGGAGGTCCGGCAGCTGGTGGACGAGGGCTATAAGGACATCACCCTCCTGGGCCAGAATGTGAACTCCTACGGCAACGACCTGGACCGGGGGTATCACTTCCCGGAGCTCCTGGAGGACATCGATCAAATCCCCGGGGACTATTGGATCCGCTTCATGTCCAGCCACCCCAAGGACGCCAGCCCCCGGCTCTTCGACGTGATGGCCAAGTGCTCCCACGTGGCCAAGCAGCTCCATCTTCCCTTCCAGTCGGGGAACAACCGGGTGCTGGAGGAGATGAACCGGCGCTATACCCGGGAGAGCTACCTGGAGCTCATCCGATACGCCAAGTCCGTCATGCCCGGGCTGGTGCTGACCAGCGACGTCATCATCGGCTTCCCCGGGGAGACGGAGGCGGAGGCCATGGACACCGTGTCCCTGGTGGAGGAGGTGGGCTTTGACGCCCTGTTTACCTTTATCTACAGTCCCCGCCCCGGCACCCGGGCGGCGTCCATGCCGGACCCCGTGCCCCGGGAGGAAAAGCAGCGGTGGTTCGACAAGCTCCTGGAGGTCCAGAACCGGCGCTCCGCCGCCATTCACGCCGGGTACGCGGGCCGCACGGTCCGGGTGCTGGTGGACGGCGAGAGCGGCGACGGGGACTATCCCCTCTCCTCCCGGACGGAGGGCAACCGGCTGGTCCGGCTGAAGGGGGACCCGGCCCTCATCGGGCGCTTCCTGGAGGTGCGGATCACGGGCAGCAACACCTGGGCCCTGTACGGGGAGCCGGTCTAGGGCCTGTTCACATAAACCAAATGTGTGGATTTCCGAGCAAATTTTCGCCGGATGCAAGGCAAAAATTTGCAGGCGTACTGACGTACGTCAAAAATTTTTAACGCAGCAGACGGCAAAATTGGCCGGAAAGACGCGCGTTTGGGCTTATGTGAACAGGCCCTAGGCGAGGACCATCCACTTCCCCAGGTCCACGGCGCTTTGGAACAAGAGCTCGTCCTCCAGGGCCCGGAGGCCGCACCAGGCGGAGCGATAGTCCTCCACCAGCTTGAGCTGCTCCAGGGTCAGCGCCCTCTCCAGGGCGCTCCAGGCCATGTCCTGGGCGGCGTTCCAGCGCCTGTAGTCCATAAGGTTCAGCCGGGCGTCGGTCTCTATGTGCTCGGAGATGTGCTGATATAGGCAGTTTAAGTAGGCGTCCATCTTATCTTGACCTCCCTTTCGCATGAGGCACAGGTGTGCCCCTTCTGTAGTTATTATATCAAGTACAAATGTACATGTCAAGGAGAATTTGCCATGAGTCTTTCTGAACAGCTTCTTCAATTGAGATTAGACCAGCATCTTACGCAGCCGGAGGTTGCCGCAGCGGTGGGGTTGAGCCTGCGTGCCTACCAAAATTACGAAAGAGGCTTGCGGGAACCCAAAACGACAGTCCTCATTGCTCTGGCAGATTTTTACGACATCTCCCTGGACGAGCTGGTGGGACGGGAGTGGCCGAAGGAGCTGGAATAATAAAAAAGGCCCCGCGCACCGGCGCGGGGTCTTCCAGGCACTTATTGACAAACGTGGTATAATAAAGAGTGGGATCCGCGTCCCGCCGGTCCTCCGCGCGGATTATTTCTGATCCGCGGCGGTGACGTACGTCCGAATAATCTTCTTGATTTCTTCCACCGTGTAGGTCGTCTGCTCCGGTTTCGCTTCCAGAATACCGAACAAATCAAAGGCCATGGCCTTCCTGGTATCCTGCCGTTCAGCCTCAGTACCCATCTTGTTCCCTCCTTCCCGATTGGGAGCGCGTTCATCTTTTAGGTATCACTTCTATTATATCCAATCCCGCCCCGGCTGTCAAGGGCGGGTTCTAATTGGGGAGTGTCCTATCGCATTATTATGATGTTTGATGTTTCCCCGGCATTGCGTAGGGGCGATTATCAATCGCCCCTCCCCCCGGGAAGTCTGGAGCTTGAAGAGAACGGGCGGCTGATAGCCGCCCCTACAGGGTGTCCTACCGATAGACCACCCCGTAGGGAAGGGGCTCTGTCCCCTTCCGTTCTCCGAGAGTGCCCAGCTTTCGGTAGACGGGGCGGGACAGAGCCCGCCCCCTACATAAAAATCCGCTAATAGGACATTCCCTTCAAATTCAAATTGGGAGGTTCCCCCTATGAAGATCGTCACCCTCTTGGAAAACACCGCCTGCCGTCCCGGGCTCCGGGCAGCGCGGGGGCTGTCCCTTTACGTGGAGACCCGGCGGCACCGGATTCTGTTTGACATGGGCCCTGATCCCCAGTTCCTGGACAACGCCCGGGAGTTGGGAATCGATCTCTCCGCTGTGGACGTGGCCGTGCTGTCTCACGGGCACTCGGACCACGGCGGCGGCCTGGCGGCCTTCTGCGAGGTGAACCAAACCGCCCGGATTTATCTCCGCCGGGAGGCCCTGGGGGCCTACTACGCCGTGCTGCCGGGACAGGAGAACTACATCGGCCTGCCGGAGGAGCCGGAGGCGGTGCGGCGGCGCTTTGCCTTCACCGGGGAGCGGGAGGAGCTGGACGAGGGCCTGCGGCTCTTCTCCGGCGTGGAGGACGACCGGGCCCTCCGGGCCGTGGCCCCCAAGCTCCAGGAGAAGACGGCGGCGGGCTACCGGCCCGACGGCTTTGCCCACGAGCAGCACCTGCTGGTGGAGGAGGACGGCAAGGCCGTCCTGCTGGCGGGCTGCGGGCACCTGGGAATTGTGAACACCCTCCGGGCGGCGGAGGCCCTCCTGGGCCGGAGGCCCGAGGTGGTGATCGGGGGATTCCACCTCTTCGAGCTGGAGCCCGGCGCACCGGAGGCGGAGCGGCTGATCGCCCTCACGGCGGAGGAGCTCTCCCGAGGGGAGAGCGTGTATTACACCGGGCACTGCACCGGGGAGTGGGCCTTCCGGCAGCTGGCCGGGAGGCTGGAGGGACGCCTCCGGGAGATGAGCGGGGGGACCATGGTCGTGGTGTAAAGAGAATGCGCCGCGCACGATGGAAGAGAGAAAACGGGGGCGCGCCTGAATGACCGGCGGAGCCGGAATGACTTCCCACGCGATTTTAGATTGAGCGGGGGTTTGTCCGACATCGAATCGACCAGCTACTCTTTTCGCTGGCGCTACCCTGGCAGGAGAATCGGCTGAGCAAAAACCCAAGGCTCCCTCTCTGAGGGAGCTGTCGCCGCCGGAGGCGGTGACTGAGGGAGTTCCCCCGCAGGGAGTTCCCCCGTTTCCCTCGTTTTCCCCGTAAAACCCAGCCCTATACAAACTCCCTCCGTCACGGCTTCGCCGTGCCACCTCCCTCAAAGAGGGAGGCTTT
>CAMXNV010000003.1 GCA_947245315.1 uncultured Oscillibacter sp.
CCAGCATCATGCCGGCGCCCTTCTGGGGAGGCGTGAAGCTCTTGAAGATGTTGGTAGGGGAGCCCTTCAGGCCGATGGTGTCCACGTTGATGAGCCGGTGATCCTTGAGCTTCTCATAGTCAAAGGTCTCCAGAGGCTTGTTATAGGTGGCATAGATGCCCCCGATGGACATGTAGCGGGGATTGTTCAGCTCCTTGATGCAGGTCAGCAGGCAGGGGGTCTTGACCTTGATGGTCATATAGCCGTCCTCCAGCATCCGCTTGACCGTGATATTTTCCCCGTCCTTGTGGATATCGGCGGCATAGGTGACCTGGGGCAGGCCCAGCTTCTCGGCCATCTGGGGGCCCACCTGGGCGGTGTCGCCGTCGATGGCCTGGCGGCCGCACATGACTACGTCGTCCTTTTCCACGCCGATGGTATCCACGGCGGCGGCCAGGATCTGAGAGGTGGCATAAGTATCGGAGCCGCCGAACTCACGGGCGGAGACCAGCACGGCCTCATCCGCGCCCATGGCCATGAGCTCCCGGAGCATGGAGGCCGCCGGGGGCGGGCCCATGGTGACCACGATGACCTTGCAGCCGGTCTCGTCCTTCAATTTCAGGGCGGCCTCTACCGCGTTCATATCATCCGGGTTTGTAATGGTCTGCATGGAAGCCCGGTTCAGGGTGCCGTCGGGGTTGACGGCCACCTTGCCGGAGGTATCGGGGACCTGCTTGACACAGACAATGATTTTCATAGTCGTTTCCTCCTCCTCTTACAGTCCCATATTCGCGGAGATGACGATGCGCTGGACCTCGGAAGTGCCCTCGTAGATCTCGGTGATCTTGGCGTCCCGCATCATGCGCTCCATGGGATAGTCCTTGGTGTAGCCGTAGCCGCCGAACATTTGCAGCGCCTTGGTGGTGGTCTTCATGGCGTGCTCGGAGCAGAAGAGCTTGGCCATGGCGGCCTCCTTGGTGTAGCGCACGCCCTGTCCCTTGAGGACGGCGGCCTGGTAGGTCAGGAGGCGGCCCGCCTCGCAGCCCAGCTCCATGTCGGCGAAGGTGAACTGGGTGTTCTGGAACTTGCTGATGGGCTTGCCGAACTGGACACGGCCCTTGGTGTACTCCTTGGCCTCAGCCAGGGCGCCCTCGGCGATGCCCAGGGCCTGGGCGGCGATGCCGATCCGGCCTCCGTCCAAAGTCTGCATGGCGATGGGGAAGCCCCGGCCTTCCCGGCCCAGCATGTTCTCCTTGGGGACGATGCAGTCGGTGAACACAATCTCGGCGGTGGGGGAGCCGTGGAGGCCCATCTTCACCTCGTGCTTGCCCACGGAGAAGCCGGGGAAGCTGCTCTCCACGATGAAGGCGGAGATGCCCTTGGTGCCCTTGGACTTGTCGGTCATGGCGAAGACCACGAAGACGTCCGCCACATATCCGTTGGTGATGAAGATCTTAGACCCGTTCATCACATAGTGGTCTCCCTCCAGCTTGGCCTCGGTCTGGCCCTTGGAGGCGTCGGAGCCCGCGTTGGGCTCGGTCAGGGCGAAGGCCCCCACCTTATGCCCGGTGGTCAGCATGGGGAGGTACTTCTTCTTCTGCTCCTCGGTGCCGTGGGTCAGGATGGGGTCGCAGCACAGGCCGTTGTGGGTGGCCACGATGTCGCCCGTGGAGGCGCACTGCTTGCTCAGCTCCTCGATGCAGATGGCGGAGGCCAGGGGGTCCGCGCCGGTGCCGCCGTACTCCTTGGGCACGCACATGCCCATCACGCCCAGGTCGAACAGCTTCTCGATGTTCTCCCGGGGATACTCGCTGTTGAGGTCGGTCTCCGCGGCGATGGGCTTCACTTCGTTCTCGGTGAATTCCGCCATCATCTTCCGGATCAGCTGGTGCTCACGGCTCAGATTGAAATCCATGTGATGTTCTCTCCTTTTATATAGAATGAAAAATAATGGGACTACTATAGTAAGCTTCCGCGAAGCGGCCCCCGTCCCCCCGCAGGGAAGGGGGAATGCTCAAGGGGGGACGCCAGTCCCCTCTTGAAGGGAGGCGGAAGGAATGGAGCATAGCGGAGCTTTCGCCGCAAGGCGGAAGCGGAGTGGGCGGAATTTCTTCCGCCTTACTGGATGCCCGCGATATCCTTGGCCAACTGCTTCTTGCCCTGGATATTGCCCTGGCGGGCGATCATAATGCGCTGGGCCTGGGGAGAGCCCGCGCCGTGCATGGACTCGGTGCGGTAGCCCACCGCCGCCGCGCCCAGGCACATGTTCTCCAGGAAGCGCATGACCCGCTGGCGGTCCTCCGTGCTGACGCCCTCCCGGGCGGCGAAGAACTTGTTGCAGATGTCCCCGATGGTCTCGCCGTTCCGGCCCACCACGGTGTCGGACTCGAAGTCCTTCTGAGAGGGCATGGTGACCATCAGGCCGCCCGCCACGTCCTCGGCCAGGCGCACGATCTCATAGGGGAAGCGGGTGACGTTCTGCTTGCAGACGTTGGCCAGCAGCAGGTCGATCTGGTAGTTGCCCGCCTTGGTCTTGAAGCCCTGGGAGGAGCAGGCGATGCCGCAGCAGTACAGGGTCTCGTTCAAGTGGGTCATCTCGATCAGCTTATCCTTGACGGCGGAGGCTTTTTCCACTCCGTTGTACTCGGCGGCAAGGGCCGCGGCTCCGATGACCACGTCGCCCACGCCCACCTTGCAGCCGCCGTAGCTCTGCCGGTGATAGCCCGCGAAGCGCTCCACGATCATGCCGGCGAACTCATACTCGCCGTTGAGGAAGATGTACTCATTGGGGATGAACACGTGGTCCAGGACCACCAGGGCCTCCTGGCCGCCGAACTTGGCGTTGCCCACGTCGATGGACGCGCCCTCTTCCAGCTTCCGGGTGTCGCAGGACTGACGGCCGTAGATCATGTACATGCCCTCGGCGTCGGTGGGGCAGGCGAAGCTCACCGCCCAATCCTTGTCCGCCTCGCCCATGGAGATGGTGGGCATGAAGATGTGCCAGTGGGAGTTGATGGAGCCGGTCTGGTGGCACTTCGCGCCGCAGACCACGATGCCGTCGTCCCGGCGCTCCACCACGTGGACGTACATGTCGGGATCCGCCTGAGCGCTGGGGGCCTTGGAGCGGTCGCCCTTGGGGTCCGTCATGGCTCCGTCCACGGTCAGGTCGTTGTCCTGGACCATGGTAATGAACTTTTTGAAGTTCTCATGGTAGTGGGTCCCGTATTTCTCATCGATTTCATAGGTCGAGGAGAAGACGGCGTTGAAGGCGTCCATGCCCACGCAGCGCTGGAAGCAGCTTGCGGTCTTCTGACCCAGGAGGCGCTGCATTTTGACCTTGTTAATCAGGTCCTCGGTGGACTGGTGCAGGTGGGTGAAGCGGTTGACGGTGTGGCCCGTCAGGCTGGACTTCACGGTCATGAGGTCCTTGTACTGGGGGTCCTGGGCCAGGGCGTAGGTCATGGCGACGCAGTTGATGGAGGGGCGGATCATGGGGTGATCCACCCAGTTCTCGATCTCCTCGCCGAACATGTAGACCCGGGTCTTGAGCTTGCGCAGGCTCTCGATATACTCTTGGGCGGTCATTAAGGCCATTATATTATCCTCCTAGTTTGTTTAAGTGAGGAGTTAGGAGTTAGAAGTTAGGAGTTGTTCCCCCGCTGCCGGTCTGGCCTTTTTTGGGGGGGATTCCTAATCTTCTCAAAGCTCGCTCCTAAATTCCTCGTTCCTAACTCCTAACTCCTAACTCCTAACTCCTAATTCCTAACTCCTAACTGAAGTCAATCGTTCGCCAGGCCCATCAGCTCGTCGCGGAAGATCCGCTCGTCCATAAGCTTGAGGTCCTCGGCGATCTTGGGCATGAACTCCATCTGGTCCAGCACCTGGGTCTGGAGGTCAATGCCCGGGGCGATCTCGATGAGGGTCACGCCCTCGGGGCGGAGCTCGAACACCGCCCGCTCGGTGACGTAGAGCACGGGCTGGTGGACCTTGTTGGCGTAGACGCCGGAGAAGGTGATGTGCTCCACCTGATTCACGAATTTCTTCTTCGCGCCCTCCTGGACGATGACCAGCTTGCCGTCCCGGCACTCGGTTTTCAGTCCCTTGGCGGTGAAGGTGCCGCAGTAGACCACCTTTTTGGCGTTCTGGGTGATGTCGATGAAGCCGCCCGCGCCCGCCAGCCGGGTGCCGAACTTGGAGACGTTCAGGTCCCCGTTGGGGGCCGTCTCCGCAAGCCCTAAGAAGGCCACATCCAGGCCGCCGCCGTGGTAGAAGTCAAACTGGACGTTGTGGTCCAGGATGGCCATGGAGTTGGCCGCGCCGCCGAACTGGGTGCCGCCGTAGGGCACACCGGCGATGCTTCCCGCTTCCACGGTCAGGGTCATCTTGTTGGAGATGCCCTCCTCCGCCGCCACATTGGCAATTTTTTCCGGAGCGCCGGTGCCCAGGTTCACGATGGCGTCCTGGGGCAGCTCCATGGCGGCCCGGCGGGCCAGAATCTTCTTGGCGTCCAGGGGGATGGGGGGGATGGCGTCCACAGGGATACGGAACTCGCCGCTGAGGGCCCCGTCGTAGGGCATGCCCAGGCACTGGTTGTTGTCCTCCTGGGAACCCACCACGATGGCGTCCACGTAGATGCCGGGAATCTTCACCAGCCGGGGGTCCAGGCTTCCGCCCTGGACGATCTTCTCCACCTGGACGATGACGATGCCGCCGGAGTTCTTGGTGGCCTGGCACTGGGCCGTCACGTCCAGGGGGCCGATCTCCCGATGGACGGTGCAGTTGCCGTACTCGTCGGCGTAGCTGCCCCGGACCAGGCAGACGTTGATGGGGATGGGCTTGTAGAGCAGGCGCTCCTCGCCCTCGATCTCCACCAGCTTCACCAGGTCCTCCTTGGTGACGTCGTTGAGCTTGCCGCCTCCGTTCCGGGGGTCGGCGAAGGTGTAGAGGCCCACGTGGGTAATGGTTCCGATGTTGTGGGCCGCGATATCCCGGTACATGTGGGTGATGACGCCCTGGGGCAGGTTATATGCCTCCAGCTTGTTGGCCAGGGCCAGCTCGCCCAGCTTGGCCGCCCGGTCCCAGTGGCCGCCGACCACGCGCTTGCACATGCCCTCGTGGCCGAAGTGGTCGCCGCCGGTGCCGTCCCGGTGGCCCTGCCCGGCGGCAAAGAAGAGGGTCAGGTCCCGGGGGTGCCCGGTTTCCACAAAGCGCTGCTCCAGGGCCTTGGTCAGGGCCTCGGGGCAGGCGCAGCTGACAAAGCCGCCGGTAGAGACGGTGTCGCCGTCCTTTACCATCAGAGCCGCTTCCTCAGCGGTGATGACACGAACTTTTTTCATATCAGGCTTCCTCTTTTCTTGCTCTTCATTTATAATGAGATGGACTCAAGATATCTTTTTCAGCCCTGCAAGTCCTCCCGCAGGTCCTTCTCCAGCTTTTCCAGCGTCTTGAGGACATCCTCCTTGGTCTCTTGGTTTTTGGCCTCGTCCAGCCAGCGAAGGATTCCCTTCAGGTAACTCTTAAACTGTAAATCCGTCATTCCCATGCAGCTTAACCTCCATTCCGCTGACACGCAGCTTAACCAATCCAAGGGGGACTTATTTGTTCTGGAAATGCTTCTCCTTCCGCTTCTCCAGGAAAGCGCCCATGCCCTCCTTCTGGTCCTCGGTGGCGAAGCACATGGCAAAGAGCTCGTTCTCCAGGGCGATGCCGTCGTCGATATCCATCTGCATGCCCCGGTCGATGCAGGCCTTGGAGTACTTGACCGCGATGGGGGCGTTGGCCGTGAAGGATTTCGCCATTTTCACGGCGGCGTCCAGCAGCTCCTCGGGGGCGTAGACCTCATTCACCAGGCCGATGGCCTTGGCCTCCTCGGCGCCGATGACCTTGCCGGAGAAGATCAGCTCCTTGGCCTTGGCGACGCCCACACGGCGGGGCAGCCGCTGGGTGCCGGAGAAGCCGGGGGTGATGCCCAGGCCCACCTCGGGCTGGCCGAACTTCGCGCCGCCCTTGCCCTCGGCGTTGGGCCCGGCGGCCAGGATGATGTCGCAGCTCATGGCAATCTCGCAGCCGCCGCCCAGGGCGAAGCCGTTCACCGCGGCGATGGTGGGGATTTCCAGCTTCTCGATGCGGCGGAACAGGGCGCTGCCCCGCTGGCCCCACTTGCGGCCCTGGGCCACGTCCATGGGCTTCTGCTCGCCGATGTCGGCCCCGGCCACGAAGGAGCGGCCCTCGCCGGTGAGGATGAAGGCCCGGAGCTTCGCGTCCTTCTCCACCTCCGAAATCAGCGCCTCCAGGTCGGAGATGACCTGAGAGTTCAGGGCATTCAGAGCCTCGGGGCGGTTGATGGTGGCGATACCGATGTCGCCGTTTTTCTCATAACGGATGGTCTGATACATGATAAGTATCCTCCTTCATTTTTCGGGGCCGGGCCCCGTTTTTCCCGACAGATATTATAGCAAACGGCGTGCCAATTTTTCAAGGCGCAGTTTCTTCCGAACCGGCCAGTTTTCCGTGGAGAGTGCCAAAAAAACGGAGCCGTTTTGTAGGTTTCGCAGAGGCGCTTGGCCGGAAGTTTCTGGGAGTATTCAAAAATGAATAGCCCATCCGGTGCCGCCGGGGGACCGGAGCCTCCGCCTCTTTGTGAAAAACGCCGGTTCGGAGGGACATCCTCTGTGAAATCCGCGCAAAAACCCGCCGGGCGGCGGCATTCTATTCGTTGTTGAATAATCGCTATTCACAAACGAATAAAAAGCAGCCCCCCGGCGGGGCCGGTCCGCCGGGAAACCGGAAAAAATTTTTTCGATTTTTTGAAGAATCTCCGGCGGCTGCATCGTATGATCTTTGTCGGACGACAGGGAGCGCCGGACGGGGTCCGGGCGGAGGGGGTGAGGAGACGGCGTGGCATCCATGACAAAGGAACAATTCTCCGGCCTGGTCTTTCAATACGAGCGGCTGGTGTACACCATCTGCTTTCAACTGGTCCGGGACGCCGCCGCCGCCGAGGACCTGACCCAGGAGACCTTTCTCTCCGCCTACCTGCACCGGGACGGCATTCCGGAGGGCTACGAGCGCCAGTGGCTGGGGCGCATCGCGGCCAACAAGGCCAAGGACCATCTCCAGAGCGCCTGGAACCGGCGCACGGTCCTCCCGGGGGAGGAGGAGCTGGCCCGGGGCCTGGCCCCGCCCGCCGAGGAGGTGGCCCTCCGGCGGAGCCGCGCCGCCGACGCCCGGGCGGCCATCGAGGGCCTCAAGGAGCCCTACCGGCAGGTGTGCCGCCTGTGCCTGCTGGAGGAGCGATCCCCCGAGGAGGCCGCCCTGGCGCTGGGCAGGCCCGTGAAGACCGTGTACACACAACTGACCCGGGGCAAGCGGCTGCTCCGGGAAATCCTGGAAAGGGGTGAGACGTAGGATGGTATTTCGGGAGGATGGACATATCAGCGGCGGGGCCCTGGCGGCCCTGGCCCGGAACGAGGACCGCTTCAGCGAGCTGGAGCGCCTGGAGCTTGCGGAGCACCTGGCTTTCTGCGACGAGTGCCTGCTGCGCTACACCCTGGCCATGGAGGAGGGAGCCCTGCTGGTCCCGGAGCGGTCCTGTCAAAAGACCCTCTGGGCCCGGATCAGAGGTCGGGCCCTCCGGCTGGCGGCCAGCCGGTATGCCACCGCCGTGGCCGCCGTGGCCCTGGCCCTGACGGTGCTCTGGAGCGGGGACCCGGCGGCCTTCACCCGGCCCCTCATACCGGAGGACCGGCCCAGCATCTCCAGGCAGCTAACGGGCCTGACCGGGGAGATCAACGACTCCCTGCGGGAGACCGTAGGCGGCTTATCCGATTTTTTTAATGGGTTACTTTTCTTGAAAGAAAAGTAACCAAAAGAACTTTATCACGCTACCAGGTCTGGCAATGGTCCAACCCCGCACGGCGGCAACCAAGCCAGTGCTTTTCGCTAGACACTCATTAAGGAGGAAACAAGGCATGAGCGCCATTAAAAAACTTTTTTGGAACTGCTGGTATCTCATCTGGTCCTGCGTCCCCGGCTGCGGGCAGATGTGCCTGGGCTACATGAAGCGGGGCATCTCTCAGACCATCATTTTCAGCGTCCTGGCGTTTATCGCGGTCTTTTTGGAGATGGGGGTTCTGACGGTGCTGATCCTGCCCCTGTGGGCCTATTCGTTTTTCGACAGCTTCAACCTCCGCCGCCAGCTCCGGGACGGCGCGCCCCCGGAGGACGAGTTCATGTTCGGCCTGTCGGAGATGGACTCCCGGAAGCTGACCCTGATTCTCCAGCGCCGGGGGAGCCTCATCGGCTGGCTGCTGGTGGCGGTGGGCCTCTATAATGTGTACCAAATCTTCGCCCGGCGGCTCCTGGGGGCGCTGCGGGATTACTTCCCCTTCTTCCACTGGCTGTACGACCTGCTGGTCTGGGATATGCCCCGGATTCTGGGCACGGTGCTCATCGTCGCCCTGGGCATTTGGTTCATCAAGGGGCCGAAGGCCTCCAAGGACAGCGGCCCGGACCGCGAGCCCCCTTACACGCCCCCCGAGGCCCCGCCCAAGCCCCCCAAGATGAAGTCCACCCCCTGGACTAAGGCCGAGGCCCGGTTCCACCAGGAGCCGGACCCCCAGGCCCCGGAGGTCCCCGAGGCGGAGGCCCCCGAGGAGGCGGAGACCCCCGAGGAGCCCGCGCCGGTGGTCCTGGAGTGGAAGTCCGCCTTCAACGTAGAGAAGTTCGAGCGGGAAGAGGCGGAGAAGCGGGAGGCGAACCATGACGGCCAATGAGACGGCGGCCCGGCCCCAGCGCCGGGTGGGGACCTTTACCCTGGGCGTGGTTTTGGTGGCAGCGGGGCTGGGGATGCTGGCCTCCCTGTTCTGGCCCGCCCTGGAAATCGGGTGGCTGCTCAAGGCCTCGCCGCTGATCCTGGTGGCCCTGGGGGTGGAGACCCTGCTCTCCGCCCGGGGCGGCGGGCGGATCAAGTACGACTGGCTGGGCATGCTGCTGTGCTTCCTCCTGGTGGGGGCGGGGCTGGTGTTCTACGCCGCCGCCTGGGCCTGGGAGAACCAGGAGTATTTCAATGGCCGCGACTGCACCCGTTACGCCGACGAGAGCACGTACCGGATGGAGTATGATTATCTCGACGGCTTCGACTCCCATACCCTCCATTTAAAAAAGGGGGAGGCCCTGGAGTGCCGCGTCAACACCTACAACGGCTGGCTGGAGGTGGAGATCAGCGGCGAGGACGGGGAGGCGCTTTTAGAGGCGTCTTCTCTGGAATGGCCCCAGACATTGGTGATTCCCAAGACGGGGGAGTACACCATCCTGGTCCACGGAAGGAGGGCCACCGGGAGTTTCTCCTTCCTGGCGGGCAGCGGCCTGCCGGAGGAGGCGCTGGAGCCGGAGACGCCGGAGGAGTCCGAGCCGGAAGTTCCGGAGGCGGCTGTACCGGAGGAGTCCGAGCCCCCGGCGGAGCAGGATGCGCCGGAGGTAAATGAGGAAGCTGCATAAGAGAAAGAGGCCGGAGGGCGTTGGCCCTCCGGCCTTTTTTGCTGGGAAGGAAAACCTTACCCCTCGCGCCGCAAAAACTCCCCTCCTAATTCCCACCCTCCCGCATAAGATAAACCACCCCCGCCCCGCGGGCCCTCTCCGGGGCGGCCATCTTTTGGGAAAACAGGAGGAATCCGCCATGCGCCGCGTCTACACATCCGCCGATCAGCTGATCGGCCGCACCCCCCTTTTAGAGCTGTCCCGCCTGGAGCGGGCCCTGGGCCTGGAGGCCCGGGTGCTGGCAAAGCTGGAGTTCTTCAACCCCGCCGGGAGCGTCAAGGACCGGGTGGCCCGGGCCATGCTGGACGACGCCGAGACCCGGGGCCTCCTGGATCCCGGGTCCGTCATCATCGAGCCCACCTCCGGCAACACCGGCATTGGCCTGGCCTCCGTGGCCGCCGCCAGAGGCTACCGGGTCCTCTTAGTGATGCCGGAGACCATGAGCCTGGAGCGCCGCCGGATCCTGGCGGCCTATGGGGCGGAGCTGGTGCTCACCGAGGGGACCCTGGGGATGCAGGGGGCCATCGCCCGGGCGGAGTCCCTGGCCCGGGAGCTCCCGGACAGCTTTCTCCCCGGCCAGTTCTCCAACCCCGCCAACCCCGCCGCCCACCGAGCCACTACCGGCCCCGAAATCTGGGAGGACACGGAGGGCACGGTAGACCTCTTCGTCGCCGGGGTGGGCACCGGCGGCACCCTCACCGGCGCGGGGTCCTATTTGAAGGAGCGGAAGCCGGGCCTCCGGGTGGTGGCCGTGGAGCCCGCCGCCTCCCCGGTCCTCAGCGGCGGCCCGGCGGGGCCCCATGGCCTCCAGGGCATCGGCGCGGGCTTTGTGCCCCCGGTGCTGGACACCGGCGTCTACGACGAGGTCCTCCCCGTGGAGGACGGGGACGCCCTGGAGACCGCCCGCCGGGTGGCCCGGACCGAGGGAGTGCTGGTAGGCATCTCCTCCGGAGCCGCCGTCTGGGCCGCCCTCCGGCTGGCCAGACGCCCGGAGAATCGGGGGAAGACCATCGTGACCCTCCTCCCCGACTCCGGGGAGCGCTACCTGTCCACGCCGCTGTTCAGCGGGGAGTGAGGGAGCGATTCAAAAAAGCCTCCCTCTTTGAGGGAGGTGGCACGGCGAAGCCGTGACGGAGGGAGTTTTCCTGGGGGCTGGGTTTTACGGGGAAAACGAGGGAAACGGGGGAACTCCCTCAGTCCCCGCCTCCGGCGGCGACAGCTCCCTCAAAGAGGGAGCCTTGGAGTTGCGCCTACCGAAGTGGTGGCATTACGGAGGAACAGGCCGCCGGGCACCCGCAGGGAGTACGCCGCATCCGTAAGGCGGCAAGGCCGCCAACGGCTGTGCAGGGCGGCTCCCCTTTGCGAGGGCTGTCCCCTCCCGTTTTTCCGGGAGTGCCATGTTTTCGGGAGACGGGGCGGGACAGAGCCCGCCCCCTACACGGTGTTCTATTATAAAAAAGCTCCTCCCCCAATCCAAAAGGGGGAACCGCCCCCAAGGCAGTCCCCCCTCTTCAAAACACTTCTCAAACCGTCCGCACAATATTCGTATACCCCGTCAAATAGGCGTCCACCTCCGCCGCAACAGTCCGCCCCTCGGCAATGGCCCAAACCACCAGGGACTGTCCCCGGCGCATATCCCCGGCGGCGAACACCTTCTCCACGCTGGTGGCAAAGTGCCCCTCCGCCGTCTGCACCGTCTCGCCGCAGTCCACGCCGAAGGCCCGGCACACGCCGGGAGCGCATCCCGCGAAGCCCGTGGCCGCGATGAGCAGCGTGCAGGGCAGGGTCTCCCCCTCCCCGGTCACCACGCCGGTGAGCGCGTCCCCCTCCGTCACCAGCTCCCGGACCTGGGTGCCGAAGCGCCGGGGGTCCCGGCCGAAGACCTCCAGGGCCTCCTCCTGGGCGTAGTCCAGGGGGAGTTTTCCGTCCTTCAGATAGTCCTCCACGGGCCGCCGGACCAGCTGGGTCACGGAGCGGCAGCCCTGCCGCAGGGCCGTGGCCACGCAGTCGGCGGCGGTGTCCCCGGTGCCCACGATCACCACGTCTCGGCCCTCCGCCGCGGGAATCGCCGGGTCCTTCCCAAACTGCTGCCGCTCCACGGCGGCCTTGAGGAACTCCGTCCCGTAACAGAAGCCCGCCAGGCCCTCCGCCTCCATGGCCAGGGGCCGGGGGCGCTCCGCGCCGCAGCAGAGGACCACGGCGTCATAGTCCCCCAGCAGCCTCTGGGCCACCGCCGGGTCCGCCGCGTCCACGCCCGTGGCGAAGCTGACCCCCTCCCGGGTCATCAGGTCGATCCGCCGGGCCACCACGTCCTTGGGCAGCTTCATGTTGGGGATGCCGTAGGTCAGAAGGCCCCCGCAGCGCTCCTCCCGCTCCACCACCGTGACGAAGTGGCCCCGGTGGTTCAGTTGGTCCGCCGCCGCCAGGCCCGCCGGGCCGGAGCCCACCACGCAGACCTTCTTCCCGGACCACTGGGGCGGGCGGCGGCGCTTCACCGCTCCGGCGGCAAAGGCGTCCTCAATGACGCTGAGCTCGTTGTCCCGGATGGTGACCGCGTCCCCGTAGAGCCCGCAGATACAGGCTCCCTCACAGGGGGCGGGGCAGACCCGCCCCGTGAACTCCGGGAAGTTGTTGGTCTTCAACAGGCGGCTCAGGGCGTGAAAGGGGTTCTCCGCCCAGATCATGTCGTTCCACTCGGGGATGAGGTTGTGGAGGGGGCAGCCGAAGGTCCGCCCCTCCCACTCCATGCCCGCCTGGCAGTAGGGCACGCCGCAGTTCATGCACCGGCCCCCCTGGTCCCGCCGCTGCTCGGGCTTCAGGGGGAGGTGAAAGGGCTCCCAGTCCCGGACCCGCTCCTCCGGCGGGCGGCTGGCGGCCTCCTGCCGGGCATATTCCAAAAATCCAGTTGTCTTTCCCATGTCGGTGGACCTCCTCAGCCTCTCGTAACAGAATAGAACGCCTCGATCTCCGCCTGTTCCCTATCCATGCCCCGCTCCTCGCACTGGGCCATAGCCCGAAGCATCCGGTCATAGTCCCGGGGCATGACTTTCTTGAAGCAGGGGACGTAGGACTGGAAGGCCGCCAGGATCTTCTTCCCCCTGGGGGACCCGGTGGCGGCCACGTGCTCCTCAATCAGGGCCCGGAGCTCCGCGATGTCGTGCTGCTCCGTCAGCTCCCCAGCCTGGACCTGCTCCTTGTTCAAACGGAGATACAGATCGTGTCTCTCGTCCAAAACGTAGGCCACGCCGCCGCTCATGCCCGCGGCGAAGTTCTTCCCCGTGGCGCCCAGGATGACCACCCGGCCCCCGGTCATGTACTCGCACCCGTGGTCCCCCACGCCCTCCACCACGGCGGAGGCCCCGGAGTTCCGGACGCAGAAGCGCTCCCCGGCGCAGCCGTTGAAAAAGGCCTTGCCGCCCGTGGCCCCGTAGAGGGCCACGTTTCCGGCGATGATGTTCTCCCCGGGCTCGAAGGCGCTGCCCCTGGGGGGATAGAGCACCAGCTTGCCCCCGGAGAGGCCCTTGCCGCAGCCGTCGTTGCAGTCCCCCTCCAGGGCCAGGGTCAGGCCCCTGGGGATGAAGGCCCCGAAGGACTGGCCCCCGCCGCCGTGGCAGGTGATCACATAGCTGTCCTCCGGCAGGGTGTTCCCCCAGGCCCGGGTGATCTCGGACCCGAAGAGGGTGCCGAAGGCCCGGTCCGTAGAGGACACCCGGACGTCCAGCCGCCCGGTCTTCTCCTTTTGAAGGGTCCCGCCCAGCTTCTCCAACAGCACGCCGGCGTCCGCCGTCCGCTCCAGGTGGAAGTCATAGGCCGCGGCGGGGTCGAAGTGGGGCACCTGGTCCCCATAGGGATTCCGGAGCAGGGCCCCCAGGTCCAGGGTCTCCGCCCGGCGGGTGACCAGCTTGTCCCGGACCCGGAGGAGGTCGCAGCGGCCCACCAGCTCATCCACGGTCCGGATGCCCAGGCGGGCCATGTACTCCCGGAGCTCCTGAGCCACGAAGTACATAAAGTTCACCACATACTCCGGCTTCCCGGAGAAGCGCTTTCTCAGCTCCGGGTCCTGGGTGGCGATGCCCGCCGGGCAGGTGTCCAGGTTGCAGGCCCGCATCATGCAGCACCCCAGGGTCACCAGGGGGGCGGTGGCGAAGCCGAACTCCTCGGCCCCCAGCATGCAGGCGATGGCCACGTCCCGGCCCGTCATCAGCTTGCCGTCGGCCTCGATGGCCACCTGGCTCCGCAGGCCGTTTTGAATCAAGGTCTGGTGGGCCTCCGCCACGCCCAGCTCCCAGGGGAGCCCCGCCCCCTGGATGGAGCTCTTGGGGGCCGCGCCGGTGCCGCCGTCGTGTCCGGAGATGAGGACCACCTGGGCCCCGGCCTTGGCCACGCCGGCGGCGATGGTGCCCACCCCCGCCTCGGAGACCAGCTTGACGCTGATCCGGGCGTAGCGGTTGGCGTTTTTCAGATCGTAGATCAGTTGGGCCAGGTCCTCAATGGAGTAGATATCATGGTGGGGCGGCGGGGAGATCAACGTCACCCCGGGAGTGGAGCACCGGGTCTTGGCGATCCAGGGGTAGACCTTTTTCCCCGGGAGGTGGCCCCCCTCGCCGGGCTTGGCCCCCTGGGCCATCTTGATTTGAATCTCCCGGGCGCTGCACAGGTACTCCCCCGTCACGCCGAAGCGGCCGGAGGCCACCTGCTTGATGGCGGAACAGCGCTCGTCCCCCAGGCGGTCCGCGGCCTCGCCGCCCTCGCCGGAGTTGGACTTGCCCCCGATCCGGTTCATGGCGACGGCCATGCACTCGTGGGCCTCCTGAGAGATGGAGCCGTAGCTCATGGCCCCGGTCTTGAAGCGCTTGACGATGGACTCGGCAGGTTCCACCTCCTCAATGGGGATTCCCCCGTCCTCCGGGAACCGGAAGTCCAGGAGCCCCCGGAGGGTGTGGGGCTTGTCGGCGAAATCCACCAGGGCGCTGTACTGCCGGAAGACCTCGTAGTCCCCCTCCCGGGCGGCCTTCTGGAGCAGAAGGATGGTCCGGGGGCTGTACATGTGGTCCTCCTTGTCGGGGCCGGAGCGGAGCTTGTGGCCCCCCATGGAGTCCAGGGTGGGGTCCACCCCCAGCCCCAGGGGGTCAAAGGCCTGGTTGTGGTTCCACTCCACGCCCTCGCCGATCTCCTGGAGGCCCACGCCCTCCACCCGGCTGACGGTGTTGGTGAAATACTTGTCCACCACCTCTTTGCAGATGCCCACGCACTCAAAGATCTGGGCGGACTGATAGGACTGGATGGTGGAGATGCCCATCTTGGAGGCGATTTTTACAATGCCGTGGAGAATGGCGCTGTTGTAGTCGTTCACCGCCGCCCCCGGGTCCTTGTCCAGCATCCCCAGGCTCACCAGCTCCTCCACGCACTCCTGGGCCAGATAGGGGTTGATGGCCTGGGCGCCGTAGCCCAGCAGGGTGGCGAAGTGGTGTACGTCCCGGGGCTCGGCGCTCTCCAGGACCATGGACATGGCAGTCCGCTTCTTGGTGCGGACCAGGTGCTGCTCCAGGGTGCTCACCGCCAGGAGGGAGGGGATGGCCACGTGGTTCTCGTCCACGCCCCGGTCCGAGAGGATGACGATGTTGGCCCCCTTCTTATAGGCCCGGTCCACGTTCACCAGCAGCCGGTCCAGGGCGTTGGCCAGGGGGGAGCCCTTGTAGTACAGCAACGACACCGTTTCCACGTGGAAGCCCGGGCGGTCCATGTGCCGGATTTTCATCAGGTCCACGGCGGTGAGGATGGGGTTTTGAATCTGGAGCACCGTGCAGTTGGAGGCCCGTTCCTCCAGCAGGTTGCCGCTGGGGCCCACGTAGACGGCGGTGTCCGTGACGATCTCCTCCCGGATGGCGTCGATGGGGGGATTGGTCACCTGGGCGAAGAGCTGCTTGAAGTAGTTGAACAGAGGCTGGTGCCGCTCGCTGAGGACGGCCAGGGGCGTGTCCACCCCCATGGCGCTGGTGGGCTCCACCCCGTCCCGGGCCATGGGGAGGATGGCGTCCTTCACCTCCTCATAGGTGTAGCCGAAGGCCTTGTAAAGCCGGTCCCGGAGCTCCTGGGAGTGGGTCTCCACCCGCTTGTTGGGGATGGGGAGGTCCCGGAGGTGCACCAGGTTGGCGTCCAGCCACTCGCCGTAGGGCTTCCGCCGGGCGTAGCGGGCCTTGAGCTCGCCGTCGTCCACCAGGCGGCCCTCCCGGAGGTCCGCCAGCAGCATCCGCCCGGGCTGGAGGCGGGATTTTTTCACCACTCTCTCCGGGGCCACGTCCAGTACGCCCACCTCCGAGGAGAGGATCAGCTCCCGGTCCTCCGTGAGGTACCAGCGGCAGGGCCGCAGGCCGTTCCGGTCCAGCACCGCGCCCACGGTGTCCCCGTCGGAGAAGACGATGGCGGCGGGGCCGTCCCAGGGCTCCATCATGGTGGCGTAGTAGTGGTAGAAGTCCCGCTTCTCCCGGTCCATCCGCCGGTCCTGGGCCCAGGGCTCGGGGATGCAGAGCATGACGGCCTGGGGCAGCTCCATGCCGTTCATCATGAGGAACTCCAGGGTGTTGTCCAGCATGGAGGAGTCGGAGCCGCTCTGGTCCACCACCGGGAGAATCTTGTCCATCTCCTCGTCCATCACCGGGGAGAACATAGTCTCCTCCCGGGCCAGCATCCGGTCCACGTTGCCCCGGATGGTGTTGATCTCCCCGTTGTGGAGGATGTAGCGGTTGGGGTGGGCCCGCTCCCAGGAGGGAGTGGTGTTGGTGGAGAACCGGGAGTGCACCAGGGCGATGGCGCTCTCACAGTCCGGGTCCGTCAGGTCGGCGTAGAACTGCCGGAGCTGGCCCACCAGGAACATGCCCTTGTAGACCACGGTCCGGCTGGAGAAGGAGGGGATGTAGGTGTTGACGTTGGACTGCTCGAAGACCCGCCGGGCCACGTAGAGCCTCCGGTCGAAGTCCAGCCCCCGGGGGCAGTCCGCCGGGCGCTTCACGAAGCACTGGCTGATCTGGGGCATGCACTCCCGGGCCCTCTGGCCCAGGACCTCGGGCCGGACGGGCACGTCCCGCCAGCCCAGGAACTCCATGCCCTCCTTGGCCACGATGATCTCCAGCATCTTCTTGGCCTGGGCCCGCTTGAGGGCGTCCTGGGGGAAGAAGAACATGCCCACGCCGTAGTCCCGGGGCCCGCCCAGGGCGACGCCCAGCTCCCCGGCGGCCCGGACCATCAGCTTGTGGGGCACCTGGAGCAGCAGGCCCACGCCGTCGCCGGTCTCCCCGGCGGCGTCCTTGCCCGCCCGGTGCTCCAGCTTTTCCACGATCCGCAGGGCCTTGTCCACCGTGCCGTAGGTCTTCCGGCCCTCCAGATCCACCACCGCGCCGATGCCGCAGGCGTCATGTTCAAATTGAGGGCTGTACAGGGGAGAAACATGTCTCACGGGAATCACTCCGTTTCTTCAATGACCGGCGGGAATCCCAGATTTGATTCACCGCTTTAATGTGTCAGATTTCCAGGGAATAAAAAAACTGCGGCCCTGGAGGGGGCGTCGCAGCTCTCTCTTTTGCCGATTATACGAGGGGAAACGCCGCCCTGTCAACGGTTTTTCTCTGGAAACGGGGACCTTCCGCCGAATTTCAGAAGCTCCGCCAAAACCGGGCCCCCCGGCAAAAACGCCTTTGTGCAATTCTCCATAGGAAAACAATTGTTTTCCTCCCATGTACAAACAGCAAAAACACAAGCCCCGGCAAAGCCGGGGCCTGCATTTTAAGTATCTTCTTTTCCGTACAGCGCCCTGGACAGCGCGATAAACGCGGCGTCCCGCTTGGCGAGGGCCAGCTTGTCTTTCCCCTCGCTGTAGTCGTAAAAGCCGTTGCAGTTTTTGATTCCGCACTTTCCCGCCTCATAGGCCTCCCGGAGCAGCTGGGGCACGCCGCCGTCGTTGCACAGGGCGTCGAACATATAGCTGCCCACCCGGTTGAAGATGTCGATCCCCCCGAAGTCGATGGTCTCGAAGGGGCCGATGCAGGCGTAGCGCAGGCCCAGGCCGTACTTCATGACGCTGTCCACGTCCTCCATGCTGGCGTAGCCCATTTCCACACAGTGGAAGGCCTCCCGCACCACGGCGTACTGCAAGCGGTTGAGGATGAAGCCGGTGGGGTCCTTGTACACGCGGACGGGCTTTTGATGGAGGCTCAGCGCGATGTCATAGATGGTATCCACCGCCTCGCCGGAGCTCTCCTCCCCCGCGATGACCTCCACCAGGGGAATCAGGTGGGGCGGGTTGACCCAGTGCATCCCGGCGAAGCGCTGGGGGCACTTCACGGCCTTGGCGATCTCCGTGATGGACATGCCCGAGGTGTTGGTGGCCAGCACCACGTCCTCCCCGATCACCGAGGTGAGCTCCGCCCAGAAGGCGTGCTTGATCTCCATGTTCTCCGACACGGTCTCCAGGACGAAGTCCGCCTTGGGAAAGCAGTCCTTGGAGGTGGTCATGGTGATGCGTCCCAGCAGGGCCGCGGACTCCTCCGCCGTCAGGACGCCCTGCTCCACCTCCGTCTTCTGGTTGATGGAGATCAGGTACTTGGCCTTTTCCAGGGACGACTCCGAGACGCCGTAGAGGTACACCTGGTAGTGGTGCTTCGCGAAAATCTGGGCAAACGAGGCGCCCATGACGCCGGGTCCGGCGATCAGCACCGTGTGGATGTCTTGTTGTTTGCGCATACTCGCCCTCCCTTTACTTGATTTGATGCGGTCTTGAAGCCCGGAGGGGGGCTCAGCGGCCGATGATGCCGTAAACCTTCTCCAGCAGCTCGGGGGAGACCTTCCCGGCCTCGTTGCCCACGAACTGGTCGTAGACGCCCTTGGTGGCTTCCACGAAGGGGGCCTTCTCGGGGTAGTTGATCTCCATGCCCGCGTTGGCCAGGTCGTCCAGCCAGGCGGTCTCGGCCTCGGCCAGGTACTCGCGCTCCCAGACGCAGGCCTCCATGCCGGCCTCGTCCACGATGGCCTGGAGATCGGCGGGCAGGGCGTCATAGGCGGTCTTGCTGACCATGAGGGGGGCCGCGGAGTACACGTGCTCCGTCACGCTCAGATAGGCCTGGACCTCGTTGAACTTACTGGAGGTGATGACGCTGAGGGGGTTCTCCTGGGCGTCGATGGTGCCCTGCTGCAAGGCGGTGAACAGCTCGCCGAAGGCCATGGGGGTGGGGTCCGCGCCCATCGCGCTGAACGCGCCCATGTGGATCTGGTTCTCCATGGTCCGGATCTTGATGCCCTTCAGGTCCTCGGGGGCGTTGATGGGCCGCTTGCTGTTGGTGATGTTCCGCATGCCGTACTCCATGAAGCCCAGGCCCTTGATGCCGATGTCGTCCAGGCTGGCCAGCATTTCCTTGCCCACCTCGCTGTCGCAGAGGAGCTGGCCCTGCTCGCTGCTCTCAAACAGGAAGGGCAGATCGAAGACCAGCAGCTCGTCGGTGAAGCCCGCCAGGGCGGAGCCCACCATGATGCCGGACTGGATGGTATTCATCTGCATGCCCTCGATGCAGTCCCGGTCGCTGGCCAGCTGGGCGCTGTGGAACACGTCCATGTGGAGGCGGCCGCCGCTCTTCTCCTCCAGCAGCTCGGCGAACTTGAAGACGCCCTGGACGGCGGGGTGGTCCTCGGTGTTGGCGCAGGAGGCGACCCAGGTGAACTCGGCCTCTCCGGAGGACGCGCCGCTATCGGCGGGCTGGGCGGCGTCGGTCTTGGGGGCGGAATCTCCGCCGCCGCTGGGAGCGGACTCCTGGGGCTTGCTGCCGCAGGCGCTCAGCAGGCTCAGGCAGAGAGCCAGCGCAAGGGACAGGGTGATGATTCTTTTCATGTTGAAACCTCCTTAAAATTTATGCGGATGCCGGAAACCGGCAGCGACATAACACGTGAAAAAGATGGGAACCGGGCCCTCACATCAGTCCCATGAGCTGGGGGATGATGAGGGAGATGGGCTCGAAGAAGACGATCAGCAGCAGGGCCACCAGGTTGGCGATGAGGAACTTGATCATGGCCTTGGCGTTTTCCTCGATGGAGATTTTGGCGATGCCGCAGGAAACGAACAGGTTGACTCCCAAGGGCGGCGTGGACATGCCGATGGCCAGGTTCACCGTCATGATGATGCCGAAGTGGACGGGGTTGATCCCGAACTGGTTTACGATGGGCATGAAAATCGGGGTCAGGATGATGATGGAGGCCGTCACGTCCATCAGGCAGCCCACGATCAGCAGGAACAGGTTGATGAGGAGCAGGATGACGTACTTGCTCTCAGAGAGGCTGATGAGGAAGGCGGCGATGGCGTCGGGAATCCGGGCGGAGGTCAGGATCCAGCCGAAGCTGGAGGCCGCCGCCACGATGACCATGACCATGGCCGTGCTCTTGCCCGCGTTCATCAGAAGGGTGGGCAGGTCTTTCAGCTTGAGTTCCTTGTAGATGAAGGTCCCGGCCACGAAGCCGTAGATGGCGGCCACCGCCGCGGCCTCGGTGGGGGTGAACACGCCGCCGTAGATGCCGCCCAGCACGATGAAGGGCATCAGCAGGGCGAAGAAGGCCTCCTTGAAGCTGACGGCCACGTTCCTCCAGGAGAACTGGGTCTTGGCCGCCAGGCCATAGCCGTTTTTCTTGGCGGAGAAGTAGGCCACGATAATCAGGGACACGCCCACCAGGATGCCCGGGCCGAAGCCCGCGGCGAACAGGGTGGAGATGGACACGGACCCGGCGATGCCGTAGTTGACCATGGGCAGGGAGGGCGGAATGATGACTCCGATGGCCCCGGCCACGGACATCAGCGCCGCGGCGAAGGGCTTGCTGTAGCCCGCCTTGACCATCTCGGGAATCATGATGCCGCCGATGGCGGCCACCGTGGCGGGGCCGGAGCCGGAGATGGCGGCGAAGAGCATGCAGGTCAGAATGGCCACCATGGCCAGGCCGCCGGTGAAGCTCCCCAGCAGGGAGTTGCAGAAGTTAATCAGCCGCTTGGAGATGCCGCCGCCCTCCATCAGGCTCCCGGCCACCATGAACAGCGGGATGGCCAGCAGGGGGAAGGAGTCCACCGAGGTGAACATCCGCTGGGCCACCACCAGCATGGGCGTGGAGGAGGCGGCGCTGATGGCCACGAAGCAGGAGGAGGCCAGCACCACCCAGATGGGGAAGCCCGCCAGGGCCGTGATGATAAAGGTGATAAACAGATAGGGCGCCATGGATCAAGCCTCCTTTTCTTCCGGCGACGTGAGGGCCCGGACGGCCTTCACGGTCTCGATGGCGTAGCGGATCACGCAGAAGGCCATGCCCAGGGGGATGGCGCTGTAGATGGTCCACATGGGGAGCCGCATGGCGGGGGAGAGCTGGCCGGACTGCATCTGAGCCATGACGATGTCCGCGCCGAACTTCATAATCAGCAGACAGACCGCCAGGCCGCCCAGCTGGGCCACGATGTTCAGCAGCTTTTGCAGCGTCTTGGGCAGGATGAGCACAAAGGCCTCCACCCCTAAGTGGGCCCCGGTCTTGATGCCGTAGGCGCAGCCAAAGTATGTAATGTAGACCAGCAGGTAGCGGGAGAGCTCCTCGGACCAGGGCAGGGAGGACCGGAGCAGGAACCGGCACACCACCTGGAGGAACACCACCACCGACATCACCGCCAGCATGACGGCGCAGCAGTAGCCCTCGAAATTATCCGCCAATTTTTTCAGCACGTTCATTGACATCACTCCATTCTCATTAAAAATCCTGTCTTTTCAAGGGTTTCCCGGGAGTCCGGGCTCATCCGGCCTCACCTCCCGGGGCCTCGCCGTCCCGGGAGGCCAGCCTTTTGAATTGCTCCAAGTTGTTCTCCATGTGCTCGCGCATGACGGCCTGGGCCTTTTGGGAATCCCGGTCCCGGATGGCCGCCAGCAGGAGGCTGTGGTACTTCAGGCCGTTGCCCACGCCGATGATCTGGGTGGTGTGCAGGATGGAGGGGGCGATCAGGTTCTCGTAGGAGTTGTAAATCTGGGCCGCCAGGGTGTTCTGGGTGCAGGCGCAGACCAGCTTGTGGAACTCCAGATCCGTGTGGACGTACTGCTCGTAGTTCTCCGTCTCCCGGCGCATCCGCTCATAATTTCGCTCCAGGCGGCGGACCTGCTCCTCGGTGGCCTTCCTGGCGGCAACCTCCGCCATGGCGCTTTCGAACATGCCTCGGAAGGCGTAAATTTCCTCCATTTCGTGGGTGTTTACGGAGAATAAAAAGGCAGGGCGGAAATAATCCACCAGCCGGTTTACGCGGACAAAAGACCCCTCGCCCCGGCGGGTTTCGATCAGATTTTCCCCCGCTAACTTTTGCACGGCCTGGCGGACCGTGCCCCGGCTGACGCTGAACATGGACATCAGCATGTGCTCCGAGGGAATCTTCTCCCCGGGCATCCACTCGCCGGCTAGGATTTGGTTCTTCATCTGCTGGTAAACCTGCTCGCCGACGTTAATTTTCTTGATTTCTACAATTCCCATAGCTTGTTGGACATCTCCCCACGGACATCTCTCATTCCTTGTCGTCCCCAATACTATACCATTCCGGTTCCCAGGGCTTCAATTCGCAATTTCTATGAAATCCTTTGTCTATTTTGGTCAAAAATCACTTGTATATTATTGGACAAGTCCTGGATTTTTGTCTATTTTCAACAAATTTTGCCAATTCCTGGGGGAGCGGGGCCGTTGGGGGCGGAATATGGCGGCGGAGGGGGCTCCGGAGGGCCGGGGGGCTGAAAATATGAATCCCGGAAAGGGGTCGTTTTTTCCCGGGGAGGATCATATTTTTCCCCTTGGGGGTTCGGGGGCAAAATTTATGAGGGGGGACTGGGGCGGGTGAGGACGCTTTTTTAATCAATTTGGGCCAATTTGCGCAAAAACGGTGGGAAAAAGGCCGGAATTTGCCATGGTCAATCTTGACTTTTTTGTGAACAGAGCCTATATTATAAATTGGGTTATTCTGAGGGAGACAAACGCGCCTCACGGCGCTCCGCGCTCCGGAGGCGGCCCAAAAAACTTTAGGAGATGATGCAGTGAAACGGAAATTCATGAGCGTTTTCCTGGCCCTGGTCCTGGCGCTGAGTCTGCTGCCTACGGCGGCTCTCGCAGAGCCCGCGGAGCAGGAGGACCTCCCGCAGCTGGAGGACGCGCTGCCGGAGGAGCAGGAACGCAATGACGAGGACGAGAACGACGTCCAGGAGGACAGTGCCCTTCAGAACTCCGAAGGAGTTCTGAGCGAGGGGTACCCCTCGCCCGCGCCCGAGGACGGCGAGGCGGAGGACCCGGTGATCGGGGAGACTCCGGAGGAGGATCCGGAAGAAGACCTCCCGACGATTGAGTTCATCACCAGCGGCCCAGGACGCTCTTCCAGTCAGGACGGCCCCCGCAGAGCGCAGAGCGCCGCGGCAAGGCAGTCCTATGAGTATACTGATGATTATTTCGGCCAGCAGCTGGGCGACGGCACTCCCGCAAGAGCGCTTTATAACAAGCTGGTGGAAACGTATGCTGGCGCTTCTGCGACACCTGGAACGACGATTGTCAGTGTCGATAGTGGAACGACGCTGACCACTCAGGATTCCCTGGACGCTTTGGCGGCCTTTGACCGGGATCACTCCGAGGTCTTTTGGCTGTCGCCGAAGAGCTTTAGCAGTTCCTCTGTTACTTTTGAAATCAGCTCTCCTTGGACGGCTGACGGGCTTTCGAGCCTCATTAGCCAGGTTGACAGCAAGGCGCAGGAGTTGGCCAATGCGGCAAAAAGCAAATCCAATGAGCCGCTTCTCCAGGTGAAATATGTCCATGACTGGCTGGTCAATAATAATACCTACAATACGGCCGCAGCCGGATCGGCCAGCTACTCCAGCAATAGCCCCTGGGAGGCCGTCAGCGCTCTGGGGCTCAGCAGTGATGGGCCGGTGTGCGAGGGCTACGCCCGGGCGTTCAAGCTGGTCTGTGACAAGCTGAATATCCACTGTGTCCTCGTCAGCGGACAAGGCAATGGCGGAGACCATATGTGGAACTATGTCCAACTGGACGGAATATGGTATTTTATAGATGTCACATGGGACGATCCCTCAAATGTTGAAATGCTCTCTTTCGAGCACTTCCTGCTTGGAGGCTCCTCCAAGCACGTAAATAACTCGCAATTTATCCATAGTGAAAGTAGTGGCACTACTATTTATAACAAAGAATTCTCCTATCCGGCCCTGGGCGGAGCGGAGTACGACTATATGAACAAATTGGGAGTTGCCAGCGTTAAGATCACAGCATCTCCCGAGGCGGATGGTACGGTTAATTTAGAAAATATAGGCGAAACGCCTTACTACAAAGTTCCCGCAGATGGAACAAGGGATATCACGCTTACGGTACAATTCCTTGACGGAGAGGGCAACTCGGTTTCCCTGCCCAATGACCTTTGTGCGGTCAGGTGGACCCCAATCAATAATATTACCTTGACCGACAATAAAGACAACACGGCAACACTTTCCCTCAGCGGGGCTACGTCCGGCTATACGGGGATTCCCCTGACAGTCACGTTTATTCGGAACAAATGGGAAAAGGTTTCCACGATTTATTACACACAGGGCGAGCCTACCCCGGCTAGTTCGATTAAGATTTCCTGTGATACCCTAACCCCCGGTGCGGACGGCAAATATGTTGTGGAGCTCCCTGCCACAGGTAGCTCATCTAATATATTTAAGGCGCTGGACAGCGATAACAAGCCTTTGTCGAATGTTACATGGTCTGTCAGCCCCGCCGATAAGGGCGTCTCTTTCCCCTCCCCCACCATGGCCAGCTTGACCGTTACCAGCTCGGCTGAGACGGGAGAGTACACGGTTACGGCTACAAGCGCCACCAGGGACACAGCCTCTGTTACGGTGGTCGTGAAAAAGGCGGAGCCGGTGCCTAAATCTGTAACGCTTTCCGTCGCCGACGGCTTTATGCTCCATATTCCGGACGAGACAGGTTCCGCCTGTAACGTTCTTTCCTGCGAAGCGGGTTTTATCGATCAATATGGCGAGTGGGTCAATACGAATGAGATTCTTGACAAGATTGCCCTTTCCGCCAAAGTAACTGGCCCCAGTCCCGCAACTACAGATGTTACCGGCTCTTTTGATTTCCAGGTAAAAAAACTTACCAGCGGTCAGAAAGAGATTCAGCTTAAAGTCACGAATCCGGCGCTGGCGGAAGGCAACTACAGCGTAGCCGTCACCTGGAACTACAACAGAGGTCAAGCCACAGGCACCAACACATTTTTCTTCAACACTTCCAAATTTACATTTAGTAACTGGCCGGAAGTTGAGACGCTTGCCCCAGCCGCTACCATCACATATGGAATGACCTGGGCGCAGATATTCAAAAACCTGCAAGCGCAGTCCTATACAGGCGGTTTTGGCGCGGATGCCGCGCAACAGCTCACCGGCAAGCTCTATTTGAGCGACGAGGACGCCTCCAAGGCTCCTGCTCCCGGAGAGCAGACGGTCACCCTCTATTACCGCACGGACGCTAAAAGCAACCCGGACGCCGGTTACAGCTACCCGGCGGGGGCCTTTGAGCGGTCGAAGGTATATACGGTGACGATTCCTAAGCCGCAGGTTTCTTTGACTATTCATGACGCGGAGATGACTTACGGCGAGACCCTTCCGCAGTTCTCCTTCACGGCTGACCAGGCGCTGCCGGAGGGAGCGATTGATCTGGACTATACGGTCAAAAATCAGAACGGAGACACGCAGGACATCACTCAGCCTCTGCTCCCCGGCACCTATCAGATTACGGGAGCAGTGAAGGCCGGAAGCTCCTCGGATTACGATGTAACGGCCATTGCGCCCGGAACGCTGACCGTCAACAAGGCCTCGGCTACGCTGGCCTTCGAGGGCAGCACAACCGTCAGCCTGAGCGATTTGACGGCCCATCAGGCCAATCTGTCCGGGCTCCCGGGCCTGCCCGACAAGGTCAAGGTCACCTATGGCGGCAAGACCGTGGAGGCCACCCCGCAGATCGCTTGGGCCTCTAAGGGCAGCAGCGTCGCGGACGTGCTGAAACAGTTTGCGGATAATGGGAGCCTGGCCTCTGCAACCGCCTACCTGACCGCTGCGATTACGCTTCCGGAGGAGCTCGCTAATATCGTGGAGGTGACGTCGAACACGCTGGAGTACCCGGTCCTTGTCACGGGGAAAAACGTCGCCACGATCACCCCGAAGGCCGGGCTTGATCTCAGCAAAACCTATGACGGACAGGCGGTCACAAAGCCCTCGGCCAGCGATTTCACAATCACGGGCAAGGAGGGGGCCCTGACGCCCGGAGCGGACGAGTTTACCGTCAGCTTCCGCGTAAAAGGCGGCAGTGAGATCGAAGCCCCTAAGGACAAGGGGGACTATACGCTCGTGGTGACCTTCGCGAATAATGACTATCTGGGCACCTACGAGGCGGACTTTACGATCAGTCCCTTGGAGGCTCAGCTGGAGTGGGCCGGCGCTGGTGCGCGGACCTATGACGGAACGGCTTCCAATGTCACCGCTACAGTGGGCAACCTGGTGAGCGGCGACGCGGTTACTGTAACGGTAACCGGAGGCACAGAGAAAAATGCCGGGTCCTATACGGCTACGGCCTCCGGGCTGGCCGGGGCCGCCGCCGGGAACTATGTGCTGCCGGAGGCCAATACGCAGCTGTATACCATCGATAAAAAGGCGCGGACGGTGAAGCCCAGCGAACTGACCCTCCTGCCTGGGAGCCTCAGCGGTACGCTGGCCGTGGACGGGTTGATCGCTGCGGATACGGACAGCGCGGAGGATCGGGCCCTGACCCTCGCTTTCGCCAGCGGCGCGGACAATACCATCGTATCCCTGAACAGCGCCACAGGCGTGGTCACGGCCCTGAAAAACGGCACAACCATCCTGACGGTCAGCGCGGCGGAAACCACGAACTATCAGGCCATTGCGCCTACGCAGGTTGCAGTCGCCGCGTTTGTGACCCCTGTCACCGGCGCGACGGCTGCGGGAGATACCGGCGATCAGCTGGTCGCTTCGCTGGAGGGGAATACGGTGAAGGTCACGGGCTTTGTCGCCAAGCAGGATCAGGCGATCACGGTAACCCTGACCTTGGCCGGCGGCGGCCTGACTCAAACGCCGAGTGCCGACGGCTCTACAATTACCGTAAATGCAGGCGACATCGTTGTGGGGACCTATACGGTTGACCTCAGCGGCGTCAAAGCGGTTCCCCAGAACGTGACCATCCAGCCGGGAACGAACCCTGCGCCTGCGGTCTCGGATGGTATTGCGCAAGAAAACCAGTCGGCGGCGGCGGATGCGGCTGCAAATCTGGCCCCCGAGGCTTCCGGGCTGACCGGCGCGGCCAGTGACGAGCTGGTAAAGGCGGGCGAGGACGCCGCCGCTGGGGCCGAGGGCAAAGCGGTCGTCGTGGAAACCCAGCTGGTCGTGACGGTGAAGGACTATGTGCCCACGGGCGCGGAAAAGGTCCTCAAGCTGGAGATCGCGCCCCAGTACACGGTCAAAGTGGATAACCAGGTCGTCAAGACAACGCCGATCACTGCCCTCCCGGCTTCCATCACCATCAGCGTAAAGATTCCAGACGGACTCTTCACCAACATGGCGAACGTCTATGTCCGGCACCACCTCAAGAACGGCGGCACGGAAATCCTGAAAACCTCCTGGAACGGCACTAGCAAGGTGCTCTCCTGGCTCCAGGGCTCCTTCAGCCAGGTTGACATCTTTGAGGACGCCAGAACGGCGACAGTCACCTTCAAGGGCGACACAACCCAGACCATTGTGTACACCCCGGATATGGTCGGCCAGGCCCTGCCCGCCAGCAAGGACGGCTGGAAATATGAGGGCAAAACCTATACCACTATGACGGATGAGCTCTTGAAGGCTATCTCGGACGCCGGCGGCACGGCGACGCTTACTCCCGCTGTCTCTACCCCCGTCACGCCGCCGCCGGTCAACCCCGGAAAGCCGGGCGGTAATACGCCCAGCACCCCCTCCGGCGGTTCCAGCTCCTCCAGCAGTTCCTCCTCCGGAACCCCCGGCACTATCTACACCTCCTCTTCCTCCTCCGGCGGGAGCTACAGCGTCAGTGCGCCGAAGCCCAGCAACGGCTCCGTCTCCCTGAGCAGCGGCAGCGCCCGGCCCGGCGCTACGGTGACCATCACCCCCAAGCCCAATCAGGGCTATGAGCTGGACACCCTGACGGTCCTGGATAAGGACGGCAGCCGGGTCCAGGTGCAGGAAAAGGACGGCAAGTACACCTTCACCATGCCCAAGAGCAAGGTAACCGTCGAGGCTACCTTCCGTCCCATCGGCGAGTCCGGGACGCCCGCCTTCGCGGACCTGCCCGCGGGCTACTGGGCCGAGAACGCCATCCTCTGGGCCAGCCAAAACGGCTATATGAACGGGACCAGCTCCACCACCTTTAACCCCGACGGCATCATCACCCGTCAGCAGATGTGGATGATCCTGGCCCGCCTCAACGGCCGGAGCCCCGCCGACTTCGCCGGGGCCAGAGCCTGGGCCATGGAGGCCGGCGTCTCCGACGGCACCAACGGCGGCAGCGCTATGAGCCGCCAGCAGATGGTGACCTTCCTCCACCGCTACGGCCAGATGAAGGGCTACGCCCTCACCGGCTCCACGGAGCTGGGGAGCTTCCCCGACGGAAGCGCCGTGTCCGGCTACGCCCAGGAGCCCCTGAGCTGGGCCGTGGCCAACGGTATCGTCGCCGGGACCTCCCAGGGTACCCTGAACCCCGGCGGCACCGCTACCCGCGCTCAGTTCGCGGTGATCCTCCAGCGGTTCTATCAGAACGTGGTGGAGGCGTAAGGCCTGGAATTTTTAGTGCTTCCCTCTATGGCAGAGTTCAGCCCCCGGCGCTGTACAGTGCCGGGGGCGGATGGATTTTCCCTTGGGCTATTGC
>CAMXNV010000004.1 GCA_947245315.1 uncultured Oscillibacter sp.
AGCAGCAGGCCCATGGCGGCGATGGGGGTCTTGATCTGGTGGGCCCAGAGGGTGTAGTAGTCCGTCATGTCCTGGAGGCGGTTCCGGTTCTCCGCCGCCAGGGCCGCCCGGTCCCGGGACAGGGCCAGGAGGAGGGCCTGATAGTCCTCCTCCAGCAGCCCCCGGGGCGGCGGGAGGGGCAGGACCTTCTCCCCCACCTGGGCCCTGAGGCGCTCCAGCTCCCGGTGCCGCCGGAGGAACTGGACGTAGCCCACGGCGAAGAGGACCAGGCCCAGGGCCCCGCAGAGCACGGCGGCGTAGCCCACGGACTCCGCCGGCAGGCCGTAGAGGGAGAAGACGGCGGCGCAGATGGCCGCGGAGCCCACCAGCAGCGCCAGCAGCTTCCCGTGCCGCCGGAGATACGCGCCCAGGAGCCTCATGGGTCCTCCTCCACCAGGTAGCCCGCGCCCTTCCTCGTGCGGATGAAGTCCGGCAGCCCGGCGGCCTCCAGCTTCCGGCGGAGGCGGTTCACGTTGACGGACAGGGTGTTCTCGTCCACGAAGCTGTCCGACTCCCACAGGGCCGTCATCATGGCGTCCCGGCTGACAATCTGCCCCTTCTTTTCCAGCAGGAGCTGGAGGAGCTTCCCCTCGTTCCGGGTCAGCTCCACCCGCTGGTCCCGGACGGTGAGGGTGCCGCTGGCGGGGTTCAGCACCGCGTCCCCGCAGGCCAGCAGCGCCGGGGCCGGGCCGAAGGCGTAGGCCCGCCGGAGCATGGCCTGGACCTTGGCGGAGAGGACCTGGAGGTCAAAGGGCTTGGGCAGCAGGTCGTCCCCGCCCATCTGCATGGCCATCACCACGTTCACGTTGTCCGACGCGGAGGTCAGAAAGAGGATGGGCACCTGGGAGACCTTCCGGATCTCCTGGCACCAGTGGTAGCCGTTGTAAAAGGGCAGGGAGATGTCCAGCAGCACCAGCTGGGGATCGAAGTCCGCGAACTCCGACAGCACGGCGTCAAACCGCTGGGCGCAGGCCACCTGATAGCCCCAGCTCTCCAGGTGCCTCCGGACGGCCCCCGCGATGACGCCGTCGTCCTCCACTACGAAAATACGGTACATAGCCACAGCCCTCCCGCCGTAAATTCAGCCCTCCGGGACGCGAGTCACGCCCCCGCCGCAAGGCGCGCCGCCACGGCGTCCAGAAACTCCTCGCTGTCCACGCCCTGGGCGGGGAAGCCGGGCTCCACCAGGGGCAGAAGGTCCTTGGTCATGACCCCATCCTCCAGGGTTTTCAGCGACGCGGCCTCCAGCTCCTCGCCAAAGCGGGCCAGGTCCTCCAGACCGTCCAGCTCGCCCCGGCGCTTCAAAGCCCCGGACCAGGCGAAGATGGTGGCCATGGGATTGGTGGAGGTCCGCTCTCCCTTGAGGTAGCGATAGTAGTGCCGGGTGACGGTGCCGTGGGAGGCCTCGAATTCCATGGTGCCGTCGGGGGACACCAGGACGGAGGTCATCATGGCCAGGCTGCCGAAGGCGGCGGCGATCATGTCGCTCATCACGTCCCCGTCGTAGTTTTTCAGAGCCCAGATGAAGCCCCCCCTGGACCGGATGACCCGGGCCACGGCGTCGTCAATCAGGGTGTAGAAATAGGTGATGCCCGCCTTCTGGAAGAGCTCCTTGTAGGAGGCCTCGTACTCCTCCTCAAAGATGCGCTTGAACTCCCCGTCGTAGACCTTGGCGATGGTGTCCTTGGTGGAGAACCACAGGTCCTGCTTTTGGCTGAGGGCGTACTGGAAGCAGGACCGGGCGAAGGCCCGGATGCTGTCCTCGGTGTTGTGCTGCCCCTGCCACACGGCGGGGCCCCGGACCGTCTGCACGGTCAGCGCCTTCTCCGCGCCGCTCTCCCCCCGGAAGGTGAGGGTGGCGGTCCCCGGCTCCTCCGTGGTCATGTCCACGGCCTTGTACATGTCCCCGTAGGCGTGCCGGGCGATGGTGATGGGGGCCTCCCAGTTCCTCACCACGGGCTTGATACAGGGCAGCACAATGGGGGCCCGGAAGGCCGTGCCGTCCAGGATGGCGCGGATGGTGCCGTTGGGGGACCTCCACATCTCCGTCAGCTCCGGGTACTCCTCCATCCGCTGGCGGTTGGGGGTGATGGTGGCGCACTTCACCGCCACGCCCAGGCGGCGGGTGGCGTTGGCGGCGTCCACGGTGATCTGGTCCCGGGTGGCGTTCCGGCTCAGCAGCCCCAAGTCGTAATACTCGGTCTTCAAATCCACAAAGGGCAGGATCAGCTTGTCCTTAATCATCCCCCAGAGGATTCGGGTCATCTCGTCCCCGTCCATCTCCACCAGGGGCGTGGTCATCTTGATCTTTTCCATATCAAAACCCTCTTCTCGAATTGGATGAGGAATCAGGAATGAAACGCCGGAAATAGAACCCCAGAGGTGTCTTCAAGCGCCCCAACTCCTAACTCCTAATTCCTAACTCCTAACTGTCACATGACGTGGAGGTCAATAAACGCCAGCGTAGCGGTTTGGTCGTCCAGCTTCCGGACGAAGAAGCGGGCGGTCAGGTCGCTGGGCTCCCCGTTCAGGGGCACCTTGTCGTAGTGAATCACGGCGGCGTCCTTCCGGCCCATCCAGCCGTAGTCTGAGGAGATGTCGATGGCCTTCAGAATCTCCTCCCGGTCAGGGCTGTTTCTCAGGGAGGTGACCTTGTAGTCCGCCCGGCCGAATTCCCGCGCGGCCTCCTCCCGGGTGTAGCCCGCGCAGCCGTAGCCGTAGACGGCGGACTCCAGGAGCTCCGGCGTCCAGTCCCCGGTGGTGGTGTCGATGAGGAACATGCTCAGCGCCTCCTCATACTTCTCCTCCGCCAGCAGCTCCGTCCACTCCTCCAGCAGGGCGATGATCTCCTCCCGGCCCGCGTTCGCGGGGAAGGTGCGGAGGCGGAGGTCCGCCGCCTTGGCGTAGTAGTTCATGAGGCACCCGTCCAGCAGAATCTCCTGCTCGTCTGGGGTGAGGGCCGGAAGGTGCAGGATGATATCCTCCACGCCGCCGTCCTGTTTCAAAACCTTGGCGTGAATCTCCCGGCGGCTGTAGCGCACCGCGTCCCGGACATTGGGCACAAACACGCAGTCCCCCGCCTCGTAGGGGAACGCCGTCCCCTCGTCCAGGGTGAAGGGCAGAATGCCCCAGTTGATGCAGTTGGAGCGATAGCGCTTGGTGGCGAACTGATAGCAGATATTGGCAAAGCCCCCCAGCACCTTCTGGCAGCTGGCGGCCTGTTCTCTCGCGGAGCCGTCCCCGGGCTTGTTGGCGAAGACGCAGGAGCCGAACTGGGTGTTCTCCGCCGTGACATGGCAGCGTGCCAGCCGGGCGCGCTTTTCCTCCTGGGAAAGGCCGCCGGGGAGCCCGTCCAGTTGGGCCTTGTTGGCCACGTATTGGGCGGCGCCGGCCAAGGTCAGCAGCTTTTGCAGCTTCTCCGGCGTCTCTCCGGCCACGCGCTTTTCCTCCATCTCCGCCGCGGCCTTGGCCCGGCCCACGTAGGCGGGCTCCCGGCGGGAGAGGGCGAACTCCGCCAGCCGCAGGGGGTTGGAGCGATAGCTGGAGGTCTCCCCGGAGGGGATGAGCTCGTCGGTGGTGGTCACCGGGTCCCGGAGCACCGCCGCCAGCTCCACCAGCAGGTTCTCCGCCAGGGGGCGCATCTTCGGCCAGTCGGTGATGTTGGGGCCCAAGATCAATTCCTCCTCCGGGCGGGGCTTTCCAAAGCCGTTGTAGACCCGCTTCTCGTAGACGCCCTTGTCGAAGTGATAGGGCCGCCGGAGGGGCTCATAGTC
This sequence comes from uncultured Oscillibacter sp., assembly GCA_947245315.1. Classification (GTDB taxonomy): domain Bacteria; phylum Bacillota; class Clostridia; order Oscillospirales; family Oscillospiraceae; genus Oscillibacter. The sequence goes on from CAMXNV010000004.1 coordinate 3,813, forward strand.
GATCTCCGTGGCGGGGGTGATCCTGCCCCCGTGCAGGGCCGTGGCGGCGATGGACCGGGCGTCCATCAGGCACACGGCGGCGAACTGGCCCTCCCCGGGCTTGGAGCCCTCCCGGTTGGGGAAGTTCCTCGTGGTGTGCCGGAGGCTGAGGCCGTTGTGGGCGGGCACGTCCCCCGCGCCGAAGCAGGGCCCGCAGAAGCTGGGCTTGATGACCGCGCCGCTCTGGAGCAGGTCCGCCGTGGCCCCGATCTTCGTCAGCTCCAGGCTGACGGGGACGCTGGTGGGGTACACGTCCAGGGTGAAGTACCCGTCGCCGCAGCTCCCGCCCCGGAGGATATCCGCCGCCTCGGTGATGTTGTCGAAGAGGCCCCCGGCACAGCCGGCGATGACTCCCTGGTCCGCCCAGACGCCGCCGTCGTGAAGCTTCTGCGCAAGGTCCACCTTGGCCTTGGGGTAGCGCGCGCGGGCGTCCGCTTCCACCTTCGCCAGGATGTCCGGGGCACCCGCCAGGAACTCCCGGATGGTCCAGGCGTTGGAGGGATGGAAGGGCAGGGCGATCATGGGCTCGACCTGGCTCAGGTCCAGCTCGATGTACTTGTCGTAGTAGGCGAAGTCCCCGGGGTGGAGCTCTTTATACTCCCCCCCCCGCCCGTGGGCCTCGTAGAAGCCCCGGGTCTCCCCGTCGGTCTCCCAGATGGAGGAAAGGCAGGTGGTCTCCGTGGTCATCACATCCACGCCGTTCCGAAAGTCGATGGGCAGCCCGGCGATGCCCGGCCCGGCGAACTCCAGGACGCAGTTGTTCACAAAGCCGCTGCCGAAGGTGGCCTTCACCAGGGCGATGGCCACGTCGTGGGGCCCCACGCCCCGCTTGGGCGCGCCGGTGACGTAGACCAGCACCACCTTGGGATAGGGCAGGTCCCAGGTATTTTTCAGGAGCTGCTTGGCCAGCTCCGGCCCGCCCTCGCCCACGGCCATGGTGCCCAGGGCTCCGTACCGGGTGTGGGAGTCGGAGCCCAGGATCATCTTCCCGCAGCCCGCCAGCTGCTCCCGGGCGTAGGAGTGGATGACGCTCTGGTTGGCGGGGACGTAGATGCCCCCGTACTTCCGTGCGGCGGAGAGGCCGAAGACGTGGTCGTCCTCATTGATGGTGCCCCCCACGGCGCAGAGGGAGTTGTGGCAGTTGGTCAGGGCGTAGGGCACGGGGAACTCCCGCATACCGGAGGCCCGGGCCTGCTGGATGATGCCCACATAGGTGATGTCGTGGCTGGCCATGGCGTCAAAGCGGACCTGGAGCTTCTCCGGATCGCCGGAGAAGCTGTGGGCCTGGAGGATGCTCCAGGCCAGGGTGCGCCGCCGTCCCTCCTCCGGGGAGACGGGGGCGGCGTCATGGAGGACGCCCTGGGAGAGGAAAACGCCGTTGTCATGCAAAGTCATCGGGAAACCCCCTTCGTTCAGATTGATCTCACTTTCAAACCTTCAAAAAGTTAGGAGTTAGGAGATAGGAGTTAGGAGTTTTTCTGGAATTCGGACAACTCCTAACTCCTCACTGTCCACGCTCCGCCAGCGGCACGTACGGCACCCGGTTGCAGACCGTCTTGTAGGCCGGGCGGATGATCCGCGGATCCTCGGAGCAGCACTCCTCAATCCGGTGGGCGCACCAGCCGGGCATCCGGGCGCTGGCGAAGATGGCGGTGTACAGGTCCGTGGGGATGTCCAGGAGCTTGTAGACAAAGCCGGAGTACAAATCCACGTTGGCGCAGATGGGCTTGTCGGAGCGCCGGATCTCCTGGAAGACCCCGGGGGCCAGGCGCTCCACGGACTCGATCAGGTCCAGCTCCTCTACCATGCCCTTCTTCTCCGCCAGGTGGCGGGAGAACTGCTTGAGAATCTTCGCCCGGGGGTCCGAGAGAGTGTACACCGCGTGGCCCATGCCGTAGATCAGGCCCGTGCCGTCCCCCAGCTCCCGGCGGAGGATGCGGACCAGCTGGTCCTTCACCTGGCCGTCGTCCTTCCAGTCCCGGACGGCCCGTTTCAGGTACTTCATCATCTCCACCACCTTCACGTTGGCCCCGCCGTGGCGGAAGCCCTTCAGGGCCCCCACGGCGGCGGCGATGGAGGAGTAAAAATCCGTCCCGGAGGAGGTCAGGACCCGACAGGCGAAGGTGGAGTTGTTGCCGCCGCCGTGCTCCGCGTGGAGGATCATGCACAGGTCCAGAAGCTTGGCCTCGTCGTCGTCGAACTGGCTGTCCTTGCGCAGGGTGTAGAGGAAGTTCTCCGCCACGCTGAGGTCCGTCCGGGGCCGGTGGAGATAGAGGCTGTCCTTGTCAAAGTAGTGGCACTTGGCCGCGTAGGAGTGGGCCACGATGGTGGGCGTCCGGGCCACCATGCGGAAGGACTTGAACAGCTCGTTCTCCAGGGTCATGTTCTCCGCCTCCCCGTCGTGGGAGTGGAGGGCCAGGATGCAGCTGGCCAGCTTGTTCATGATGTTCTTGTTGGGGGAGCGGAGGATCATGTCCTCGGAAAAGTAGCCCGGGAGCTGGCTCCAGCGGGCCATGAGGTACTGGAATTCCTTCAGCTGGGAGGCCGTGGGCAGCTGGCCGAAGAGGAGGAGGTACACCGTCTCCTCGAAGCCGAAGCGGTCCTCCTTGAGGCAGCTCTGGATCAGGTCCTCGATGCTGATGCCCCGGTAGAACAGGCGGCCCTCCCGGGGGACCTTCTCCCCGTTCTCCAGGTCATAGCCGTCCACGTCGCCGATGCTGGTGACCCCGGCCACCACGCCGGTGCCGTTGGGGTAGCGCAGGCCCCGCATCACGTCCCGGTCCGTCCGGCCGGAGGGGAAGATGTCGTTTTCCAGAATGAAGTCCTCCGACCCGCTGACGAAGGACAGGGAGGACTCGATCAGCTCCTGGTGCCGGAGCATTTTGTGCAGGTCGCGTTCCGTTTTGTAAGACATAGCAGGATAACCGCCTTTAAATAGAGAATGGATGATACAAGTTTCATTATAAAGGATTTTCTCCCCCGTTTCAATCCCATAGATCTGCCCGCCGTGCCAAAAGCCGGAGTTCCCGGCGGAGCGATCTTGACATTTCTGACAAAGGGGCGGGAGCAATGTCAGGCGATCAAGCAGGTAAGCAAAAAAGCCTCCCTCAAAGAGGGAGCCTTGGGCGCAATATCATTAAGCTAAACCCAACGGCGGACCCTCTCCGTCACGGCTCCGCCGTGCCACCTCTCCCAAAGGGAGAGGCAAGTAGGTCTGCCGGGCGAACGGGCTGCCCTCTTTAGAAGCAGTGAGGGTAAATCTCCACCCCCACTTGGCTCCCCCTTTGGGGGAGCTGTCTGGCCGAAGGCCAGACTGAGAGGGTTCTATATCCTTAGCTTAATGACATTGGTCTTGGGGCCGGGGGCTTTTGACAAACTGAAAAGTCCTGAAATCTCTCGATTTCAGGACTTTTCTCCGTATTCCTAAACTCCTCAGCTCTCCAGGAACTTCATCACCATCCGGGCCGCCTGGGCGCGGGTGGCCAGGCCCTTGGGGTCCAGAACGCCGTTGCCTTTGCCGTTCAGGATGCCCCGCTCCACGGCCCACAGGAGGGCCTCCCGGGCGTAGGGCCCCGCCTCCCCGGCGTCGGCAAAGGGCAGGTCCGCCCCCTGGGGCGCGGGGGACCCGGCACAGCGCCAGAGCATCACCGCCAGCTGCTCCCGGGTGACCCGGTCCCCGGGGCCGAAGGTCCCCCCGGCGTAGCCGGTGACGATGCCCTCCCCGTTGGCCCAGGCCACCGCGGCGGCGTACCACGCGCCCTCGGGCACGTCGGGGAAGGTCTCCGTGGCCTGGTGGGCTGGGTTGTTCTCCAGGTTGTGGAGCACCACCGCCGCCATGGCCCGGGTCATGGGCTCGTTGGGGCTGAACGCCGTCTCGCTGGTGCCGTTGAAGAGCTGCCGGGCGCTGACGAAGGCCGCCGCCTCCGCCGCCCAGCTCCCCGCCGGGACGTCGGCAAAACTCTTGCCCCGGTCCGCCAGCTCCATCCGGGCCGGGCCCTCCAGGGGGATAGCCAGCCCCTCCGGGGTCAGGACGGACTTCCGGATCACCTTTCCGTCCTCCCCCACGGCCACGAGGCCGGGGCTCCGCTCCTCCTGGGGCACCGTCAGGGTCAGGCGCAGGTTCTCCACCTTCCGGCCTCCCGCCGTGACAGCGAGCTCCACCTGGTTCCCCGTCCGCCGGGCGCTGACGGTCACTGTGCCCCCGCCGGAGGCCAGGCTCCCCAGGCCGCCGTTGGGCAGGGCCACCGAGGCCACCGGCGTGGCGATGATCAAATCCGCCTCCGTCTTCCGGCCCAGCTCTCCCAGGGCGGAGGAGGGCAGGGTGACCTCCGTCCGGGAGACCTCCCCGTTGACCTTGGGGGCCACGGTGACGGTCCCGCTGCCCCACTCCACCGCCTGACGGACCATCTCGTTGGCCACGTCGCCGCTGACCGTGCTCCGGGCCGTGTCCCCGGTGACGGCGGCGCCGGGCCGGGCCACGGTCTCATAGCCGCCGCCGCTTGCGCCCTGGTCCACGGGCTTGGTATCCACGGGCAGATTGGGCTTTTTCGTCTCGCCGGAATCCCGATCCGAGCTCTCGGAGGAGCTTCCGCCGGAGGTGCTCCCGCCACTGGAAGAACTGCCGCCGGAAGAACTCCCGCCGGAGGAGCCGCCGCCGGAGGTGCTCCCCGTCACCTGGACCTTGCAGACGGCGGTAAAGCCCCCGTCCGCCGTGGTGACGGTGATCTCCGCCGTCCCCGGGCCCTTGGCCGTCACCTTGCCGGAGGCGTCCACCTCCGCCACGGCGGGGTTGCCGGAGCGCCAGGTCACCGCCTGATTGGACGCGGTGGCGGGAGACACCTGGGCCCGTAGGGCCGCGCTCTCCCCGGTGTTCAGGGACAGGCTGCTCCGGTCCAGGGTCACGCCGGTGACCGGGACGGCGTTGGGCGTCCACTTGGCGTAGAGGATCAGGTCCCCCTCCAGGGCGCTGCCGAAGTCAAAGACCTGGGTACACGCCTCATCCGTGTACCAGCCGCCGAAGGTGTGGCCCTCCTTCGTGGGGGCGGCGGGAGCCTCGGCGCTCTCCCCCTTCGCCACCTTCACCGGGGCCACCGCGCTGCCCCCGGCGCTGTCGAAGGTCACGGTCACCATGTCCAGAACCCGGAAGGTCTTCTCCAGGGCCCGGTCGCCCCTGGTGACCTTGGCAATGTAGTCCCCCTTTTCCAGGACGGTCCCCAGGGCCGTCTCGTCCACGGTCCAGCCCTGGGCGTCTAAGAGCTCGAAGGGCGTGTCCAGGATCGTCACGCTGTCCCGGAGGGTGATGGCGGCCTTGGCCGCCTGGGTCTGGTCCTCCCCCGTGTAGGGCAGGTCCCCCGGGGTGGCCAGGTCCTCCTCCGTCATCTCCCGGGTGAGCTGGAAGGTCCCGGCTCCCGCCAGAGCGCCGCCTGTGAGGCCGCTCTCCCGGGCCAGGGTGAAGGTCCCCCCGTTGGTCAGGGTCTTCCCGGGCTGAATGGCCAGGGACGCATCCCCGGGGACGGCCAGGCTCTCGCCCGCCGAGACCTCCAGGTCCCGGCCCAGGACGGCGCTGCCGTAGGCCTGGCCCGCGCCGTCTACGAAGACCAGGCAGTTTTCCTTGGCGGCGCTGTCGGGGAGCACGTCCGTCTTCAGGACGCCGCCGGTGACGGAAACCTGGTTTGAAGCCACAAACGCCGTGGCCTCCAGCTCCACATATGTATCCGTTCCGCTGATATGAATCCTCGGGGCAGTCAGTCCACGGGTGCCTCCGCTGACGAAAATGTCTCCCCCTGTAAAGTTGATGGCCTGGGTTTCCGGGTCGGCGGCGGCATTTTCGCTAATGAAAATTCCATACTTTCCCTGGATTTTCACATCGCCTCCGGAGATTGTGACATCCTTGGCAGGTGCTTTATTGGGTATGCCGGTTATGACAATTCCAGACAGTCCCGCGCGGATATCAACGGTTCCCCCGGTAATTTGAACCGGCCCCTCGTGTACAAAAATTCCATCATCTGTTCCCTGGTCAATTTTCAAAGAGCCGCCTGTCATGCGAAAGGCTCCCCCAATTGTGCAAAAGCAGATATTCGATGTGATGGTCCCGCCCTCTATGGTAAGATTTCTCCCTCCGAAGCCATAACACATGGGGTTTTGGGCCGTGCTCCGGATATCCAGGCTGCCGGGGCCCTTGATGACAAACGTGGTCTGATCCTCCGTTCCCACCGGATCCCATTCCGTCGGGTCGGTTTCTCCTCCAACCAACTGCTTAAACCTGCCCTTTTGGTCTTCAAAGACATTGTCCCCGTTCAAAACAATGTTGCAGGTCCAGTTTCTTGGAACACTAAGCACCTGGGACAAGCCGTCCTCGGGATTAGGCGGAGAGATGTAGCAGTTGGTCAGCGTCAAGGTGGCCTCCTGGGGCCCCGTCACCTCCCAGCGCCAGCCCTCGGCGGCGTTCTCCTCCACCGTTCCAGGATTCGTGAAGGTCCGCAGATCCAGAACCTCCGTCCTGGTAGGCGTCCCCGCCGCCCGGGCCGTCCCCGGCGGCAGAAGGGCCAGGCACAGGCACAGGGCCGCCAGGGCGCTCAGCAATCGCTTCATTCTCATCGTTTCTTCCTCCGTTCACAGCAGTCCCAGGCGCACCGCCTCGGAGATGGCTCCGGCGCGGCTGGTGACGTCCAATTTTTTAAACAGGTTCCGTATGTGGGTCTTCAGCGTGTTCTCCGACACGCTGAGGATCTCCCGGATCTCCTCGTTGGTCCGGTTGCGCCCCATGAGGCGCAGCACCTCCCACTCCCGCCGGGTCAGGGCCGGGGCGCCGGAGGCCCCGGCGGACAGGTAGTCCGGATACCGGGCGGCGAAGGCCCGGACGGCCTTGTTCACCCGGGCCCGGTACTCCCCTCCCCCCGGCAGGGCCCGGAGCAGGGGCAGCAGGGCGGCCCCCTGGTGGGCGAAGACCGTCACGTAGCCATAGGGCTCCGCCAGGGCCAGGGCGGCCCCCAGGTGCTCCTTCCAGTCCCCCTCCTCCATGCGGCGGCGGCAGATTGCCAGCAGGGCCAGGGCCTCGATCCGGTCCAGGGTCCGGTCATAGCGCTGGAAGTAGTCCACCAGGCGGCCCAGCAGGGCCAGGGCGGCCAGGTACTCCCCCCGGCGGAGATAGCACCGGACCTTCGTCAGGTAGCGGTAGCGCTCCATGACGAAGAAGTCGTTCTCGTCCGGGGCCTCCTCCACAAACCAGAGGTGGGCGAAGGGCCCGCCGGTGAGCAGGTCCAGGCGGCACAGCATGGCCCGGAGGTTGGGCAGGAGCTGCTTTTGCCCCGCCTCCTCCATCCGGCCGTAAAAGGCCCTCAAATCTCGGACCGCCCGCTCCGGCTCCCCCCGGTCGCACAGGCACTTGACCAGCAGGGCCGTCAGCACAAACTCCAGCTCCGGCGTGCCCCGCTGCTGGATGTCCAGGCGGCGGGAGGCCAGGGTCAGGTAGCTGCCGCTGATGTCCTCCCCCTTCTCATAGAAGCTCTCCGCCAGGGCCACGTCCGGCAGCCCCACCCCCGCCCGGCCCAGCAGGGCCTCCACGGGCTTGGACAGCAGCCGGTAGGCCTCCCGGTCCCGGGGGACCCAGGAGGAGAAGTCCTTCCCGCCCCGGAGGAGGCTGGGCAGGTTGCTGGTGACGGAGAACTCCGGGAGCCGGATGCTCCCCGCCCGGAGCTGCCGGAAGGCGGCCAGGAGGATGTCCCAGATGTGGAGGCTCCCCCGGTGGGGCAGGGCGATGTCCAGATAGCTCACCAGGCCCCGGACTTCCCGGGCCCGGGCGCTCCGGCGGTCCAGGCCCCCGGCGTAGTCCCGGAGGGCCTTGTACCAGCGCTCCGCCCCCTCCACGTCGAAGGTCAGGGAGCACAGCACGCTCATGCCGCTCATCAGCTCCGGCGAGGCCAGAATCTCCTCCTCCGGCAGGCTCCGGTAGAAGCTCCGCAGCTGGTAGTAGGACCCGTGGCCCGGGTGGAGCCGGGAGTGCTCCACCAGCAGCTCGGAGACCTTGGCGTGGCTGCCGTTCCGGGCGTAGCAGTCCAGGGCGGCGGGCAGGTCCCCCCGGAGCTGGTAGTAGGCCCCGGCGTTGGCGTAGAGGGCGGAGACCTCCTGGGCGCTCCACGCGGCCTCGGCCTTGCGGCGGAGGTAGTCCCGGAAGGGGGCGTAGCGAATGGCCCACGTGTCCCCCTCCCGGTCCAGGAAGCCGCTGATCCGAGCCAGCCGCTCCAAGGTCTCCCCTGCCCGGGCGTCCCCGGTGACGATCTTGGCCAGCTCCAGGGTGAAGCGCTCAAAGAAGGACACGGAGAGGAGCCGGCGCATCATCTTGCTGTCCCAGTCCCGGGCCAGCCGCCGGTCCAGGTAGCGGAAAAGCTGCTCATAGCCCCGGCGGACGGTCTCCGTGGTCAGGGGCTCCCCCTCCGCCAGGCGGAGGCAGATCAGCTTGGCCGCCAGGGGGTGCCCCTGGCTCTCCCGGCACAGGCGCACGGCATCCGCCTGGGACAGCTCCACCCCCATGGCGGCGGCCAGCCCGGCCACGTCCCCGGGGGCCAGCTGGAACACCGTCTCGGGCACCACCCCCAGCAGCCCCGCCACCCGGAAGGGCAGCAGCCACTCCGGCAGGGGCCCCCGCCCCAGGAGGACCACCCGGTCCCCGGCGGAGGTCCGCCGGAGCAGCTCCACCATCCGCTCCTGGAGGGGCGGCACGTCCGCCAGGGCGTGGCAGTCGTCCAGGATCAAGAGGCCGGAGGAGCAATCCTCCGCCCGGTCCAGGGCGTCCTCCTCCCAGGCGCTGACGCAGACGAAGGGCCGGTTCTGGAAATAGCGCCGGACCGCCGCGGTCTTGCCCCAGCCGGTGGGGGCGGCGGCGTAGAGGAATTTGTACTCCACCAGCCCCACCTCCAGGGCCGCGGACAGGGCCAGGGGAACGATCACCGCTTGCTGCTTGGACGCCATGGGCGCGCCTCCTTTCCGCCGGTCTGCCAGAGGGGATTCACTTTCCCCACGGGGAAAGTGACGCAGGGGTTCCCCTGCGTCCAAACCCGCCGCCTCCCCGCAGTTTATTCTTCTCATTTTAACATAGCCGGTTTGAATGTGCATCACACCGCAGTGTGAATTTAAAACGGTTTTTCGCGCGGCCCTCTCACCCTCTCCGGGGCACGAATCTCTTGCAAATTCGGTGAAAATCTTCTATAATAGTCGGCGAGAAAAAAACGGGAGGGTATTTTGCCATGACGGACGAAGAGCGCTTTGAAGAACTGCTGGAATCCGACCAGTCGGATCCTGAAATCCAATACCAGCTGGGCCTGTGCTACCTCCGGGGTTTAGGCGTGGCCCAGGACGGGGCCCAGGCCGAGGCCTGGCTTCGCCGTGCGGCGGACCAGGGGCACCCCATGGCCTGCCTGGTCCTGGCCAAACGGCGGCTGGACCAGAAGCTCTATGAGGAGGCCATCCCCCTGCTGAGGAACGCCGCCGATTGCAGCCTCACGGAGGCCATGGAGCTGCTGGCCGTCAGCTACGGCACAGGCCGGGGCGTGGAGCAGGACCCCAAGGAGGCGGAGCTGTGGTTTCGCCGACCTCGGGGGCGGTGAGGAGAAGCTGGCCCTGGCCCGGCGCTACAAAACCGGGGACCTGGTGCCCCTCAGCCCCGCCCGGGCCCTGAGCTGGCTCCGCCGGGCCCAGGAGGGCGGCGCGGAGAACGCCGAGGCGCGCTTCTACGCCGAGGAGCAGGCCGCCAAAGAGCAGGAGGCCGCCCTGTCCGGGCGCATCCGCCAGGCGGAGGAGAAGGGCCCCGAGGGCCTCTATGATCTGGCCCACGACTTCCTCCAGGGCCAGGGCGTCCCCCAGGACGAGGCCCGGGCGTTCCAGATGTTCCTCCGGCTGGCGGAGGAGGGCCACGTCCCCAGCCAGAACCAGTGCGGCGCCTGCTACATGAACGGCAGAGGGGTGGAGAAGGACGAGGCCCAGGCCATCCGGTGGTTCCGCGCGGCGGCGGACCAGGGGGATGACATCGCCGCGGGCAACCTGGGCCTGGCCTACCAGCTGGGCCAGGGCGTGGAGCAAGACGACGCCCAGGCCGTGGTCTGGTTCCGCAAATCCGCCGAACAGGAGCACCTCCCGGCCATGTGCTCCCTGGCGGAGTGCTACCGGGACGGCGACGGCGTGCCCCAGGACGATCAGCAGGCCCTGGCCTGGTACCTCCGGGCCGCGAAGCTGGGGCACTCCGAGGCCCAGTTCCAGTGCGGCCTTTTCTATCAGGATGGCCTGGGCGTCGCCCAGAGCTACCAGGAGGCCCTGGAGTGGTACCGCCGGGCGGCGGCCCAGGGACATGCCGCCTCCATGTACAATCTCTTCGCCTATTACACCAACGGCTGGGGCGTAAAGAGGGACTGGGAGCAGGCCCTAACCTGGCTCCGCCGGTCCGCGGACGGCGGGTTTAATGAGGCCCTTTGCGCCCTGGGGAACTACTACCGGGAGGGCAACGGCGTGCAGAAGGACCCCGCCCAGGCGGTGGAGCTTTACCGAAAGGCCGCGGAACAGGGCCACGCCGAGGCGCAGTACCAGCTGGGGATCTGCTATGACAAGGGCAACGGCGTGCCGAGGGATCAAGAGGGACGGCAGTCCGTGTACTGGCTCCGCCTGGCCGCCGACCAGGGCTACGCCCCCGCGCAGAACAGGCTGGGCAACTGCTACAATAACGGCTACGGCGTGGAGAAGGACTATGCCCAGGCACTGGAATGGTACCGGAAAGCCGCAGAACAGGGCTATCATTGGGCGCAGTACAACTTGGCGAACTGTTATCACTACGGCCGAGGCGTGGCAAAGGATAACGGCCAGGCGGCCTCCTGGTACCGGAAAGCCGCAGAACAGGGCCACGCGGACGCCCAGAACATGCTGGGGCGCTGCTACGAAGAGGGCTGGGGCCTGACGAAGGATCCCGCACAGGCCGCGGCCTGGTTCCGGAAAGCCGCAGAACAGGGGCACAAGTCGGCGCAGTGGAATTTGGCCCTCTGCTATGACGGCGGCAGGGGCCTACGGCAGGACTTTGCCCAGGCGGCCGCCTGGCTCCGGAAGGCCGCCGAGCAGGGCCACGCCGACGCTCAGAACAAGCTGGGGACCTACTATGACATGGGCAGAGGCGGCTTGCCGCTGGACCATGCCCAGGCAAACGCGTGGTACCGGAAAGCGGTGGAGCAGGGCAACAAATTCGCGCAGCACAATCTGGGCTACAATTATAAAAACGGCCGGGGCGCCGCCAAGAACCTGGCGGAGGCGGAGCGGCTGCTGAAGCTGGCGGCGGAGCGGGGCTATGCCCGCGCCCAATACGAGCTGGGCATGCTCTACCGGCAGACCAAGCGGGGCCTCCTCTCTCTGAGCCTCCCCAAGGAGGCCCGGGAGTGGCTCCAGAAGGCCGCCGACCAGGGCCACGAAAAGGCCAAGCAGATGCTTTCCTGACGGGAAGGGAGGAACGGATGTGAACGAGAACCTGCGCCCCGAGCTGGACGCGGCGGAAAAGATGAAGGGGCATCTCTTTCTCAAGGAGACCATCCTGCAAATCTCCTTCTACCTGGCCGCAGCGCTGCAATACGCCAACCACGAGGCCAAGCTCCCCGACGAGGAATTCTGGAAGGCCCTCTTCTACTGCTCCAGCCACACCCAGAGAGAAGTCGTCCTCAGCTCCCGGGACGGGAACGACCCCCAGCGCTGCCCCGAGCATCCCTATGAGAAGCTGGACTTCCAGGCTTGCAACAAGTACCTCCTCTTCGGCGGGGAGCGGATGCTGCCCCAGGGGGGCTTCGCCACGGACAGCCTGAACTTCTACAAGACCTTCCGCCTGCCCTTCCGCACCAACCAGGACGGGAGTACCTTCCCCCGGGACCCCTACCAGAGCGTCCTCCGCCGGGCCATCGCCCTGCGGAACGACAAGTCCCACGACAACCCCGAGACCATCGCCCGGGTGACCCGCCAATCCATCGAGGACAGCCTGAGCACCCTCCGGCAGCTGACGGACCCCCCTCCGGCGCAAGACCGGCTGGGTCCCCGCCTGGCGGACCCCCCTGCCGCCCCTGGCGGAGTACTGGAAGCAGGTGGACGCCCGGAAGCAGGAGCTCTTCGGCTGCGCCCCCATCTCCCTGGAGGAGCTGGGGAAGGAGCTCTTCCTGGCCGAGGGCCCCCTGAGCCCCGAGCAGCGGAAGGCCCTGGAGGAGGCCGAGGAGCGGGCCCGGAAGCGCTCCGCCCGGAAGCCCCGGAGCCCGGAGGGCGCGCCCAGGCCCGCCGCCAAGGCGCCCAAGCCCCTGGGAACCCGGGCGGGCCCGGCGGAGGAGGTCCTCCGCCGGGCGGGCACCCTCTTCCAGCCCAAGGAGCGGACCCTGTCCGCCCTGCTGGACTGCTTCACCCCGCTGGTGGACGAGAGTCTCTTCCTCTCCTCCGAGGGGCAGAAGCTGCTGAACCAGGACCTGGCCCCCCTGCTGGTCCAGCGGGGGCAGAAGCTGCTGGTGGACGAGTCCGTGGTGACGGAGCTGTTCCGGCTCTTCCGGGGCAGCGTGCCCTACACGGACCTGGAGCTGGCGGACCTGGATCCCCAGCAGGCCCAGGACCTGATCGCCCAGCGCCGGGAGCTCCACAGCACCAGCAAAAACGCCATCAAGGTCCTGCGCCTCCTGCGCCAGCGGAAGTGCCTGGAGGTGGTGTTCAGCCCCACGGACAGCCCCAGGCCCTACGAGAACCTCCGCCAGGTGGCGGAGGACCACGCCGGGAACCGCTTCCTGGCCCTGACCATGGACCGCCAGCTGGCGGAGGAGCTGAAAGCCCTCCCCAACGCCGCGGCGGCCAAGCCCTGCCTGGACGGGCAACTCCTGGTCTACCGGGACACCAAGGCCAACTACCTGGCCCTTCTGGAGAGCCCGGCCCTCCTCCAGCGCCCGGCCCCGCCCAAGGCGGAGGCCCCCGCGGCGGAACCCCCCGCCCCCAAGGGCGGCTCCTGGCCCTCCGCCAAGCCGCCCCAGGCGGGCACGGTCTTCACCCACACCGGAGAGGCCAAGACCCTCCTGCCCATGGGGGAGCTGCCCAAGACCGGCGTCCGCGTCCTGGCCGAGTGGCCCGGAGGACGGCGGGAGGAGCTCCTCCTGGGGGCCCAGGTAGGGGGCGCGGTAGGCGAGGGCACGGTCTACGCCGTGTCCCGGCAGCCCCAGACCGTGGCGAAGATCTACCACCGGGACCAGCTGACGGAGGAGCGCCGGAAGAAGCTCCAGTACATGACCGCCTCCTCCCCCGACATCCCGGGCCTGTGCTGGCCCCAGGCCATGCTCTTTAACCGGGAGGGCCAGTGGGCGGGCTACCTGATGCCCAAGGCCGAGGCGGCGGAGCTCTGCCGCACCGTCTACAAGCCCGGGCGGAACAACCGCAACATCACCGCCCTGGGCTGGAGCCGGAAAAGCCTGGCCCTCATCGCCGCCAACATGGCGGGCATCTTCGCCAGGATGCACGCCAAGGGCATCCTGATGGGGGACGTGAACCCCCGGAACTTCCTGGTGGCCCCGGACTGCGGCGTCTTCTTCGTGGACTGCGACAGCTACCAGTTCGGGGAGTTTCCCTGTCCCGTGCGCTCGGACCGCTACACCCCTCCGGAAGTCCTGAAGGAGGTCCGGCGGAGCGGCCGGGAGAACTACAACTACCTCCGGACCCCGGACCATGAGCGCTATTCCATGGCGGTGGTCCTGTTTGAAATCCTGATGCTGGGCAAGTCCCCCTACGAGAGCCGGAGCACCGACAGCGACAACGTCCTGGACGCCATCGCCGCCGGGAGCTTCCCCTATCCCTTCCGCACCGGGGAGGAGGGCGAGGAGGCTTACACCAACCAGGCCCCCGTGGGCCGCTGGCGGGAAATCTGGAGCCACATGACCTACCAGATCAAGTCCGGCTTTCACAGCACCTTCACGGGCAAGGAGCGCCTCTCCACCGGGGAGTGGGAGCGCCTCCTCCGGGAGTACGTCCGCCAGATCGAGCTGGGCCACAGCAGCGACGACCTGACGCCGGAGGGCTTCAAGGACCTGGACGGCTCCATGCTGGTCAAGGTATGCAGCGAATGCGGAAAATCCTATAACATCGACGAGAAAACCTACGCCCGCCGCAGCGGCCGGGAGCCGGACCTCTGTCCCACCCACCGCATCATGTACCAAAACTTCCGGGAGCGGGAGTACGAGGTCCCCTGCTCCGCCTGCGGCACGCCCTTCAAGACCCTGGTCTCCACCTGGCGGGACCGGACCCGGCGGGGCCTCCCCATGTACTGCCCCAAGTGCGCCTCCGTCCAAATCCCATGCAGCCGCTGCGGGGAGCTCCACACCCTCTCCCGGGAGCGGGTGGACAACCTGCGGGCCAAGAACATCCGCTTCCTGTGCTCCGACTGCCTGGACTACGAGCGCCCCCTGGTGACCCGCGAGGGCGAGGGCTGCCAGGAGACCTTCCGGACCAACCGGGAGAAGCTGGACCAGCTCCGCCGGACAGGCCGCCCCGTCCTGTGCTCCAAGTGCCTCCGGAACATGCTGAGCGCGAGGAGTTAGGAGTTAGGAATTAGGAGTTAGGAGTTGGAACGGCGAGGCAACCGCGCGCTTCGGTACGGAAGAAAGAAAACTCCTAACTCCTCACTCCTAACTCCTCACTCCTAACTCCTCACTCCTAACTCCTAACTCTTCATCCCTGTCTCCTCATTCCTGATTTCCAATTCTAAACAAGTGGAGTGATCGAAATGCCGACAAACGCAAGGGGGAAATTCCCCAATAAGACGCCGGAGGACTACCTGCTGGAGGAGGGCGACCTGGCCAGCAACCCCGAGACCCGCACGCCGGTCATTATCTGCGTGGACTGCTCCTATTCCATGCGCCAGCAGCAGCGGCTGGACCGGGTGCTGGAGGGGCTGGACACCTTTTGCAGGGACATGGAGCGGGACCCCATCGCCCGGGACTCCGTGGAGCTGTGCCTCATCAGCTACGGCGGCTCTATGGCCCGGGTGGAGCGGGATTTCGCTACGCCGGACCGCCTGCTGGAGCAGGGCCTCCCCAAGCTCGCCGCCGCCGGGGCCACCCCTTTGGCCGACGCGGTGCTCACCGCCCTGGAGAACCTGGAGCTCCGCAAGCGGCGCTACCGGGACAACGGCATCACCTGGTACCGGCCCTGGCTCATCCTGATCGGCGACGGCGACGAGAGCCAGTCCCCCAAGGAGCTGCTCCTGGCGGCGGACCGCCTCAAGGAAGAGAGCGGCGCCAAGCACCTCAGCGTGCTGTGCATCACCGTGGGCGATGAGCAGAGGATGGAGTGCGCCTCCCTCCTGCGCCTGTCCCCGGACGGCAGGGTCCAGTACCTCCGGGACATGAAGTTCCGGGAGTTCTTCGCCTGGCTCAGCCGGAGCATTGAGAAAACCAGCCAGTCCATGAGCGGCGAGGAGGCCCGGTATGAGCCCACCGCCACCTGGGGCGAGGTGCTGGAGCGGCCGCAGGAGTGAGTGCCATGGAGTATAAAATGAGCCAAGCCGCCTGTACGGGGCGGCACCACCTGGCCGCCGGGGTCCCCTGTCAGGACAAGACCGCCCTCTGCCGCCGGGAAAACGCCCTCTGCGCCGCCCTGGCCGACGGGGCCGGGAGCCGGGCCCGCAGCGTCCAGGGGGCGGCCTGCGTCACCCAATGCGCGGCGGAGCTCCTGGCCGAACGCTTCGAGGACCTCTGGGCCCTGGAGAACCCCGCCCTGGCCGGGGAGCTGGTCCGGACCTGCCTCCGGGCCCTGGAGGATCTGGAGCCCCCCATCCGGGAGCTGGCCTGTACCCTGCTCTTCTTCGCGGCCCACGACGACGGGCGCTTCCTCTCGGGGCATTTGGGGGACGGCGTCCAGATTCTGGTCCGGGAGGAGCGGAGCGCCGTGTTCAGCCCCCCGGAGAACGGGGCCTATCTCAACGAGACCTTTTTCATCACCGGGGAGGACGCCGTCCGCCGCCTCCGCCTCCGCCGGGGGCGCCTGGAGGGCCCCGGGGCCCTGCTGCTGATGAGCGACGGCATGGGCGAGGCCCTCTATCAGCGGGACACGGGGCTCCCCGCCCCGGCCTGCCGCACCATTGCCCGCTGGCTTTGGGAGGGGGATGAGGACACCATCAGCCGGGCCCTGGAGGCCAACATGGAACGGGTCTTCTCCAAGCACAGCGGGGACGGCCTGAGCCTGGCGGTGGTCGCCTGGTCGCCGGAGGGGGAGTGGGATCTGCCGGAGGGCTGAGGGCTCCGCCCGGAACCCGGGTGCTTCCCTATAGAAGGGCGGACACACAGGTCCGCCCCTACAGCCGTTCTCCCTTTAAATCTCCTGCGGCGAGAGAGGGTCCTATTAGCAGATTTATTGTAGGGAATCCTGCCCCTCCCGTTTTTCAGGAGTGCCGGGCTCCCGGGGAAATGGCCTGGTCTGGGGACCAGGCCCCACAGGGTGTTCTACCGGTAGAAGAAACGTGGGGCCCGGTCCCCTGACCGGGCCATCTCCCGAAACCACGGCAGTTTCAAAGGAACAGGCCGCCGTGCTATACTGTCCGGGGAGGATATCCCTCCCGTAAGGAGGAACCGCCATGAAGATCATCGACGCGCACCTGCACCTCTTCCCCCCGGACCCGGAGACGGAGGAGATGGCCCGGCAGGTGGGCCACCATAACAGCACGGACCATCTGCGCCAGGCCTACGGGGAGCTGGGCGTCGTCCACGGCGTGGTGATGGGCAACCACAGCCTGGACCCCGCCTATCATCAGTACCCGGAGGACCTGTTTCACTACTGCGCCGGGCTGGACAGCTCCCTCCAGGACGGGGAGGGGGGCTTCGCCCCGGACTTCCCGGACCGGCTGGAGGAGAACTTGAGGCAGCCGCGCTGCTGCGGCGTGAAGCTCTACCCGGGCTACAATCACATCCCGCTGTCCGATCCCCTCTACAAGCCCGTCTACCGTCTGGCCGCCCGGTACGGCAAGCCGGTGGCGGTGCATATGGGCCTCACGGCCTTCCCCGGGGCCCACTTGAAGTACGCCCACCCCCTGGCCCTGGACGAGGTGGCGGCGGACCACCCGGAGGTCCAGTTTGTCATGTGTCACTTCGGGAACCCCTTCTTGGAGGCCGCCGCCGCGGTGGTGGAGAAGAACCCCAACGTGGCCGCCGATCTCTCGGGCCTCCTGGAGGGCCGGGTGGACCTGGACCGCTACTTCCAGGAACAGGCGGGCTACGCGGGCCTGCTCCGCACCTGGCTGACGGCCATCAACCGCTGGGACGCCCTGCTCTTCGGCACGGACTGGCCCATCGTCAACCTGGGGGAGTATATCGCCTTCATTCAGCGCCTCCTCCCGGAGGAGCATTGGGAGGCGGTATTCTTCCAAAACGCCAACCGCATTTACGGTCTGGGACTTTAGAAATGGGGGAGACTTCTATGATTCGGAACATCGTGTTTGACATGGGCAACGTGCTCATCCAGTGGCGGCCCGATCTCTTCGTGGAGGGCCTGGGCGTCCCCCCGGAGGACCGCTCCCTTCTCCTGCGGGAGCTCTTCGGCTCCGTGGAGTGGATCCAGATGGACCGGGGCACCCTCTCCATGGAGGACGGGCTGGCCGCCGTCCGCCCCCGCCTGCCGGAGCGCCTGTGGGACGCCGCCGGGGAGCTGACCCGGAACTGGTGGCGGCGCTGGCTGCTGCCCGTGGAGGGCATGGCGGACCTGGTCCGGGAGCTGAAGGGCCTGAGGTACGGCGTCTACCTCCTCTCCAACGCCAAGGAGGACCTGCCCCTGTACTTCGGCCGCATCCCGGGCAGCGAGTGCTTCGACGGCAGGATCGTCTCCGCCGACTGGAAGCTCCTCAAACCCCAGCCGGAGATCTATCAGACCCTGCTCCGGGAGTATGATCTTCGGGCGGAGGAGTGCTTTTTCATCGACGACCTGAACATCAACATCGAGGGAGCCAAGCTTGTGGGCATGGACGGGGCCATCTTCGACGGGGACCTCTCCCGCCTCCGCCGCAGCCTGAGCGCCGCCGGGGTGCCGGTGAAGCCCTGACAAACGCAATCCGCCGGAAGCAGATGCTCCCGGCGGAATTGTTCACTCCTCCTTAGGCCCCAGCGCCACGGCGGCCACGCCGCAAAGGATGCCCCCCACGGCAAACACCCACCAGGCCCTTCCCCACAGGTCCAGCGCCAGGCCCAGGCCCACGTAAATGGCCGTGGCCAGCAACATGATGACGGCGCAGACCGTGCTCACCAGCTCCCGGCGGCGCTTGGCCTCCGGGGTGGGGTTGTTGTCCCGGTTGTACCCAGCCACGTCGTATTTGTCGTGCAAGATGCCGCCGTAGATAAAGGACCACACCGCCCCGGCCACGATGAAGAGGAAGACGCCCGTGATATAGCCGTCCCAGGGCGGCTCCTCCCCCAGGAGGGAGGCCCCCAGGATCAGCAGCACCACGCCGAAGATACAGGCTCCCACGCCCCCGGCGATGTACCAGACGAATTTCTGCTGGAAGGCCTCCTTCTCCTCCCGGGTGTAGAAGTCGGCAAGGACGGGGTGGTTTTTGCAGAAGTTCTCGTGCTGGATGCCGGAGGCCACCAGGACCACCGTGCACACGCAGACCGCCAGCAGCAGCGCCGCGGCGCTCCACACCTCGGGGAGCCCCGCGCCCTCCAGGACGGCGGCCAGGCCCACCCCGGAGATGATGCCCGCCACGGCCAGGGAGACCCGCCGGGCGAAGCGGTTCATGAAAGCGTCGTACCTGGCCGTGTCGGCGGTGCGGCTCTCCTCCACGCTGCCCCGGAGGAGGGTATCCAGATTCACGTCGTACAGATCGCAGATGCGCAGCAGGGTGTCCATCTCGGGAAAGCTCTGGCCGCCCTCCCATTTGCTGACGGACTGGCGGGACACGTCCAGCCGCTCCGCCAGCTGCTCCTGGGTGTCGCCGGCCTGGGCCCGGAGGAATTGCAGGTTCTCGGAAAATGACATGGGGTTAGACCTCCTTGGTTTTAGTGCTCCCATTGTGCCGGAGAGGCGGGCGCAATGCCAGGGATTTTGTGTTGCGTTTGCGGAAAGGCGTGTAAACTTTGGGTTGCGGGCCCTGTTTGGGCGGGTTTTCCGAACCTACGGGGACAGCTTCTTGCCCCCCCGATTTCAAAAAGGGGGGCTGCCCTATGGTCCCATATGGTGAGCTGTTTGCTTGCTCATTCGTCATTTACGGCCTGTTCATTCCGGTGTACAAAAAGAAGTAACCGCCCCCGGAGCCCACCGTGGCGGTTACTTCTTGCAGTCTAGGGGGCAACCGTCTCCCGGCAACGCCCCGCCTCCTGGGGGGTCCCATCCCTCGGGAGGCTTTTCTATGCTTAGTATAACCTCCGGGGGGCCGTTTGTCAAGTAGGGACCGCCGCCCTTGGCGCCCTCGGCGGCCCGTTCTTCTGGAACTGCCGTGGTTCCGGGGGATGGCCCGGTCTGGGGACCGGGCCCCACACTTCTTCTATTTATCAATAGACCACCCTGTGGGGCCTGACCCCCAGGTCAGGCCATTTCCCCAGGAGTGCCACATTTTCGGGAAACGGGGCGGGACAGAGCCCGCCCCCTACAAATATCTGCCAATCGAACACTCCCCCTCCGTCTTGCGCTCCCGCCCAAAACCCGCTATAATAACCTCACAAACATCAAAAACGGGAGGGACGGCCCATGAAACTGGCAACGGCGGCCCAGCTGCGGGCGCTGGACAGAGCAGCCATCGAGACACGAAACATCCCCTCCATCGACCTGATGGAGCGGGCGGCGGCGGAGGTGGCCCAGGCGGCCCTGGACGCCCTGCCCGGCAAGCCCGCCAAGTGCCGGGCCGCCGTCTTCTGCGGCGCCGGGAACAACGGCGGGGACGGCATCGGGGCCGCCCGGCTCCTCTTCCTGATGGGGCTCAAGGTCCGGGTCTTCCTGGTGGGGGACTACGACCGCCTCACCCCGGACGCCATGGAGGAGACGGCGCGCCTCAGCGAGTGCGGCGTGGAGCTGGAGGCCTTCGACCCCGAGGACAGGGGCCAGGCCGCCTGGGCCCGGGGGAGTCAGGTCCTCATCGACGCCGTCTTCGGCGTGGGCCTCAGCCGGGAGATCGACCCGGAATCCAAATTCGCCGCCGCCGTCCGGCTCATCAACGCCTGCCGGGGCACGGTCATCGCCGCGGACATCGCCAGCGGCGTGTCGGCGGACACGGGGGAGGTCCTGGGCCTGGCGGTCCGGGCGGACCGGACCGTCACCTTCTCCCTGGAGAAGATCGGCCAGGCCGTGGGCCCGGGGGCCCTCCTCTCCGGGGCCGTCACCGTCCACGACATCGGCATCCCCGCCGACTTGGTGCGAGGGGTGACCTGTCCCGTCCAGACGGTGGGGGCGGACTTCGCCCGGGCCGCCCTGCCCCCCAGGAAGCCCGACGGCCACAAGGGGGACTTCGGCAAGGTTCTCGTCGTGGGCGGCGCCGTGGGCTACACCGGCGCGCCCTATCTCACGGCCTCGGCGGCGGTCCGCTCCGGCTGCGGCCTGGTGTACCTGGGGGTGCCGGACAGCATTTGGGAAATCGAGACGGTGCGCTGCGTCTCCGCCATGCCCTTCCCCCTGGCCAGCGACTGGGGCGGGAAGCTGGGGCGGAAGGCCCTCACGGCGCTGCTGGAAAAGCTGGAGGGCTGTGACGTCCTGGCCATCGGCCCCGGCCTGGGCCGGGACGAGGACACGGCCCGGCTGGTGCGGGAGGTCCTCCAGAAGACGGAGAAGCCCGTGGTCCTGGACGCGGACGGCATAAACGCGCTGGAGGGACATATAGATAGTTTGGACAGCCGCCGGGGGCGGGTCACCATCCTGACGCCCCACGACGGGGAGTTCTCCCGCCTGGGGACCCTGACGGGGGACCGGGCGGGCACGGCCCGGGCCTTCGCCCGGGAACACGGCTGCGTCCTGGTGCTCAAGGGACACCGGACCATCACCGCCGCGCCCCGGGGAAACGTGCTGGTCAACACCACCGGGAACTCGGGCCTGGCCAAGGGGGGCAGCGGCGACGTGCTGACGGGGCTCATCGCCTCGCTGCTGGCCCAGGGGGCCTCCCCGGTGATGGCGGCGGCGGGGGGCGCGTGGCTCCACGGCCGGGCGGGAGACCTGGCGGCGGAGGCGCTGACGGAGTACTGCGTGACCCCGGAGGACGTGATCGCCGCCTTCCCCCAGGTGTTTTCCGAGCTGCAAAAAACTTGACGTTATAGAGGAGGTTTTCCGGTGCGCCTATGGAAGTGCGTACCAATGATAACCCTCCTCCTGCTGCTGGCGGCCTGCGGCGGCGGAGGAGGCGGCGAGGAGGCGGACGCCGCCGCGGCGGACCTGCGGAACCGCTACCACGACATGGCCGGCTGCGCCATGGAGGCCGCCGTCTCCTGCGATCAGGAGGGCCTGGCCTGGGAGGCGGAGCTCCGGTGCGAGTATGTCCCCGGGGGCGAGAGCACCGTAGAGGTCCTGGCCCCGGAGGAGATCGCCGGGGTCCGGGCCCTGCTCAGCGACACGGACTGGCGCCTGGAGTACGAAGGGGACAGCCTGAACGCCGGGCCCCTCAGCAGCGAGGAGATCAGCCCCGCCGCCTGCCTGCCCCGGCTGATGAACGCCCTCCGGGACGGCTGGCTCCTGGAGGAGAACCGGGAGGAGTGGAACGGCGTCCCCTGCCTCCGCCTCACCGTGGACCAGAGCGGCACGAAGGACGGCAAGATTCTCTCCACCCTCTGGCTCCGCCTGGACGACGGGACCCCCCTCCGGGGGGAGATCGCCGTGGACGATGAAATCATTTTGACGGCGGACTTTACGAGCTTCGCTTTTTATGATACAATGCCGGAGGACGGCGCTTGACCCTCTCCTCCCCCGCCGCACACCCCCTCCCCCCGTTCCGCATAGGATGACGTGGGGCGAGGACGCCGGGATTTTGCCCCTCCCACGATCCGCACACAAGATTACGGGAAGAGGCGTATAAATTCCGAAACTGCGTGGGAGAATGAAAGTGGCCTCACCGAAGGGGGACGACTCCCCCCTCGATGGCGGGTACTTCTTTCGGCGGAGTGTGAACTTTGTGGATACGAGTGTCAAGCGTGGCGATATTTACTATGCCGATCTCTCCCCGGTGGTGGGCAGCGAGCAGGGCGGCGTCCGGCCGGTTCTGATTATTCAGAACGATACTGGAAACCGCTACAGTCCCACCGTGATCGCGGCGGCCATTACTTCCCAGACGGGGAAGACCCGGCTGCCCACACATATCGACCTTCCCGTGGACCAGAGCTGTGGTCTGAGCCGGGACTCGGTGGTCCTGCTGGAGCAGGTCCGCACCCTGGACAAGAAACGGCTCCGGGAGCGGATGGGCCATGTGGAAGAGCCTGTGATGACGAAGGTGGATACGGCAATCGCGGTTAGCTTCGGGCTGCCCCACGACCAGTTGGTTTGAGAACTTCTCCCGGCGGAAGCGAATCTTCCGCCGGGAGAGCCAAGACCCCTACACCCGAAAACCCCGGCCCGCCGGAGCGCTTCGGCGGGTCTGCACAGAGGAGGTACATATGAAAAAAGACCGTTGGCTGCTGCGCTCCGTGGTGCTGCTGGCCCTCAGCGCTTTGCTGATGACCACCGCGTCCCTGGCGGCGGAGGCCGGGTCCTCCGGGGACCCCCTGGTGACCCTGAGCTATCTGAACGAGACCTTTTACAACAGCATCCTACAGCGGGTGGACCAGAAGATCGCCGAGCGCACGGGACAAGCCGTCCCCGGGGGCGGCGCGTCCTCTTCCTCCTCCGCCTCCTTCGCGGTGGTGACCCTCAACGACGGGCAGACCCTCACCGGGGGCGTGGGCTGCGAGGTCATGCTCCGCATCGGCAGCGCCTCCTGCGTGGCCCCCTCGGACCCGGGCCTCGTGGACGAGACCACCGGGTCCACCCTGGCCAACGGCGGTGCCCTGGTCCAGAACCACCTGTACATGATGACCATCGACGGCCGGGGCGTCCGGGCCGCCGGGGGGACCGTCAAGGTCCTGGCCCGGGGGAGCTACACCGTGGCCTGAGCGTCTCCGATACCCCCATATCACATAACCGGACCCGTCCGCGCATAAGATAGCGCAGACGGGTCTGTTCGCGTCCCGGCGCGTGAGGCCCTAAAAAGCGGCGGAAGGGGGCGGCGAACATGGACAAATATCCCTTGCTGCTGGAGGGCAAACCCGCCGGGGAGCTCACCACCCAGCGGGAGGGCCTGTACACCTGGTTCTCCGCCCGCTGTCCCCTGCCGGAGGGCCTGTGGTGCGCCTGGGCCGTGGGGGACCGGGGGGAGCTGCGCCTGGGGGTCCTGGAGCCCTCGGAGCGCCAGGGGACCATCCGCCGCCGCTTCTCCCGCCAGCTCACCGCCCCCCTGGGCCGCCTCCTCCGGGGGGAAGTCCGCCCGGCGGGAGCCCGGGAGCCCGAGGTCTGGGAGCCCGCGGCGGAGCCGGAGCGCCTCTTCCGCTCCCCCTGGCTCCGGCAGCGCCTCCGGGGGGCCCAGGGGGCCCTGACCCGGCGGGAGGGGGAAACCCGCTACCTGGCCCTGCCCTACGATCCCGGGAGGGCCTTCCCCCTGACCACGCTGTTCTGCTTCGCCCAGGTCCGCCGGGTCGGGGAGGGCCTCTATGTGGTCTACGCCTTCGACGGGCAGGAGCGGCCCCACTTTTGATCTTCCAAAAACAGGTAAAATTTTTTCAAAAAAATCTGACAAAATTCTATCTATTTTGGATCCTTCATGATATAATGTCCTTCAACGTTCCCGGAGCCCCGTCCCGGGAAGTACAAAAGGTGCCCGTAGGTACGGACGTGGGCCGCCGGGAATCCGGCGGAGGATCAGGAGGTCCTTTATGAAATGTCCCTATTGCGGCTTCGGCGAGAGCAAGGTCATCGATTCCCGTCCCGCTGACGAAAACAGCAGCATCCGCCGCCGGAGAGAGTGCCTCTCCTGCGGAAACCGCTTCACCACCTACGAGACGGTGGAGAGCCTGCCCCTGGTGGTGGTCAAGAAGGACGGCAGCCGCCAGAGCTTTGACCGGGGCAAGGTCCTCAGCGGCATGATCCGCGCCTGTGAGAAGCGCCCCGTCCCCATGGCCCGGCTGGAGAAAACCGCCGCCGACATTGAGCAGGAGCTCCAGAGCTCCATGGAGCGGGAGATCAGCACGTCCATCATCGGCGAGCGGGTCATGGACCAGCTCCGGGCCATCGATCAGGTGGCCTACGTCCGCTTCGCCTCGGTGTACCGGCAGTTCAAGGACATCGACAGCTTCATGGAGGAGCTGACCAAACTGTTAGCAGAGCGCTGAGCCGGCTATGCCGGCTCAGTCCATTTTGGGGCGGGCTTTGAAATGGGTTGCCTTTGGGGGGGAAGCCTTGGGGAATGGCCTGGCCTGGAGACCAGGCCCCACATTCCGCGCACAAAAAAGCCTCCCTCTTTGAGGGAGGTGGCACGGCGAAGCCGTGACGGAGGGAGTTTT
>CAMXNV010000005.1 GCA_947245315.1 uncultured Oscillibacter sp.
CCCTGACGGACCGGGGCCTCATGCTGGTGGAGGAGGGCACGGACCTCACCATCGACCTGACCCTGGAGGGCACCCGGTGGGACATCTCCTGCCTGGACCGCTCGGACATCCGGGTCACCGTCAGCCTCTTCGACGTCACCAGCGCCGGGGAGCAGCGGATCAACTGGAACCTGCGCTTCACGGACTCCAAGCGGTTCAGCCCCAGCAATATCTCCACCAAAAGCGCCAGCTTCACCATGGCCACGGTGAACATCAGCGAGCTCTACAGCCGGACCATCGGCGTCAGCTGCGAGCTGGTGGGCAACGTGGCGGAGACCTATTCCGCCGGGCAGGTCCAGCTCTCCCACACGGAGGTGGAGGTCCGGGGCCTTCAGGAGGACATCAACCCCATCAGCTACGCCAAGGTCACCCTGGACATCGGGGAGAGCGCCGTGGAGACGGTGCGGCGGGACCTGGAACTGCAATACTACGATCAAAACGGCCGGCTGTTGGACAAGTCGGACATCCACACCAGCGTGGAAATGGTCCAGGCCACCCTGCCGGTCTTCGTCACCAAGGAGCTGCGGCTGGTGGTGGGCTTCCAGGACGCGGTGGGCGCCCGGGTGGCGAACACCGACTGGGGCATCGAGCCGGAGACCATCACCGTCTCCGGGGACGCCACGCTGCTGAAAAACATGGAGACCCTGAAGATCGGGGACTACAAGCTGGAGGAGCTGGGCACCACGGCCTCGGAGAACTACACCACCACCAACTATCCCATCATCCTGCCCGACGGCTGCCAGAACCTCAGCGGCGTCACCCGGGCGGCCCTGCGGATCCGCTTTAAGGACATGGTCAGCGCCACCGTTTACACGGAGAACATCTCCTGGCGGAACCCGCCGGAGGGACGGCAGGTGGAGCTGCTGACGGGCAGCCTGCCGGTGAAGGTCTTCGGCGCCGAGGCGGACGTCTCCGCCCTCACGGGGGAGGACCTGTCCGTCCAGGTGGACCTCAGCGATTACTCCGCCGCCTCCGGGACCTATACGATTCCGGCGGAGGTGCAGGTCTCCAAGGGAGACGTGGGCATCAGCGGCGAATACCAAATTCAAGTGACCATCCGGGAGGCCGTGGAAGAGCCGCCTCCCGAGGAGGAGCCGGAGCCGGAGGCGGAGACATGACCCAGATCGCAACCGTAGAACGAATTTTGGATTCCGGCCACGCCGAGATCTCCGTCCCCCGGAAGTCCGCCTGCGGCCACGACTGCGAGGAGTGCGCCGGCTGCGGCGTCACCGGCGCGGCGGTGCGGGCCCGGGCGGCCAACCCCATCGGGGCCGCCCCCGGGCAGAAGGTGGTGGTGGAGAGCAGCACGAAGAAGATGCTCCGCATCGTCGCCCTGGTCTACCTGACGCCGGTGGCGCTGTTCTTCGCGGGCTACCTGGCCGCCCTGGCCGCCGGCGCCGGGGTGGCCGTCCAGTACGGCGCGGCGGGCCTGGGCTTCCTCCTGGGAATCCTGGCGGCGGTGGCCTATGACCGCCGCCTCCGGGCCCGGGGCGGGCTGTCCTTCACCATCGTCCGGCTGTTCTGATGTTCGGCTACGTCAGGCCCCCTCAGGACTTGCCGGAGGAGGAGCGGCGGCGCTTCGGCCGGGCCTACTGCGGCCTCTGCCACGCCCTGGGGGAGCGCTACGGCCCCGCGGCCCGGTTCATCCTGAACTATGACTTCACCTTCCTGGCCATCCTCCTCTCCGACCCGGAGGAGGGCCCCGTCCACCACGGACGCTGCGCCGCCCACCCCGTCCACGGGCGGGACCGGCTGGAGACCACTCCGGCCCTGGCCCTGGCGGCGGACGAGAGCGTGATCCTGGCCTACTGGCAGCTGCGGGACGGGGTGGAGGACCACGACTGGCTCCACGGCCTGAAATACCGGGGGGTCTCCGCCCTGCTGGAGCCCGCCTACCGGAGGGCCGCCCAGGCCCGGCCGGACTTCGACGGGAGCACCCGCCGCCAGCTGGCCCTGCTGGCGGAGCTGGAGCGGGAGGGCTGTCCCTCCATGGACCGGGCGGCGGATACCTTCGCCGTGCTGCTCCGGGGGGCCGCCGGGGAGGTTCAGGAGCCGGTGCGCCGCCGGGTGCTGGAGCAGCTCCTCTACCACCTGGGCCGCTGGGTCTACCTGGTGGACGGGGCGGACGATTTGAAGCGGGACGCCGCCTCGGGGAGCTACAACCCGGTGGCCCTGCGTTACGGCCTCACCCAGGGCCTCTGGACGGAGGAGAGCCGCCGGAGCTTCGCCGCCACCCTGGACCACTCCATCCACATGATGGCCACCGCCTTTGAGCTCTGGGACTTCGGCGTCTGGACGCCGGTTTTGGAGAGGACCCTGTACTCCGGCCTTTTTCAGGTGGGAAAGGCGGTGCTGGACGGCACCTTCCGCACCGGGAGATCAAAGAAGACCACTCCGGCCCTTGAACAAGGCGGAGACACACAGGAGAGAGACACATGAACGATCCCTATCAGGTACTCGGCATTTCGGAGAGCGCCACCGACGAGGAGGTCAAGCGGGCCTACCGGGAGCTGGCGCGCAAATACCATCCGGACAACTACCATGACAACCCCCTGGCGGACCTGGCCCAGGAGAAAATGAAGGAGATCAACGCCGCCTATGAGGAGATCAACCGCCGGCGCAGCGGCGGGGGACGGAGCGCGTCCTCCGGCTACGGCGGGGGCTGGCAGCAGCAGTACGGCGGCTCCTCTTCCACGTTCCAGCAGGTCCGGACCGCCATTCAGATGGGCGACCTGTCCCGGGCGGAGTCCCTGCTGAACGCCTCCGGCGACCACGGGGCCGAGTGGCACTTCCTCAAGGGGGCGGTGTGCTATCGCCGGGGCTGGATGGACGAGGCCCTCCGGTACTACCAGACCGCCTGTCAGATGGAGCCGGGGAACCCGGAGTACCGGCGGGCCCTGAACCTGATGCAGGGCGGTTCGCCCTACCGGCCCGGGGGAGAGAACTTCGGCACCCTGTGCGCCGGGAATCCCTGCATGACCCTGTGCTGCGCCTATACCCTGTGCAACGGCGGCTACTGCTGCTTCATCTGACCGCGGGATGGACGGAGAGCAGGAGAGGACCCTCCAACGGGGCCGGGAGGCCGTCCGGACGGGGGACCTAGTGCCTTGCTGGACAGCGTGGGGGACCGGGACGCCCAGTGGCACTTCCTCAAGGGGGCGGTCTGTTGGCGCAAAGGCTGGCTGGACGAGGCGCGGCGCCATTACGAGGCCGCCGCGGCGATGGAGCCCGGGGACCCGGAGTATTGCCGGGCGGTGGAGCGGATGGAAAACGGTCCCCGTTACCGGCGGGAAGCCCTCCGGCACCCTGCTTGCGGAGAATCTCTGCTTCGGCCTGATCGCCCGGGTTCTGTGAGTGCTGCGGCACCTGGGCCCTCTGCGGAGGGACCGGGGCTGCTCCCAGTGCGCGGGGGGAATGCCCCGCTGAGACGCCCGTGATTTGAAAATTAGGAGGAAAAGGCTTTGATTAAGAGCATGACCGGCTATGGCCGGGCCAGAGAGATGCGGAACAGTCGGGATATCACCGTGGAGGTCCGGGCGGTCAACAACCGCTATCTGGACTGCACGGTGAAGCTGCCCCGACTGTATATCTTTGCCGAGGACGCGCTGAAGCAGCGGGTCCAGCGGGCGGTCTCCCGGGGGAAGGTGGACGTGTTTGTCACCGTGGACGCCTCCGCCGCCGACGTGACCAAGGTGGCGGTGAACCGGGAGCTGGCGGGCCAGTACGCCGCCGCCCTGCAAGAACTGGCGGAGGTCTGCGGCCCCACGGCCTACAAGGTCACGCCGGAGATTCTGGCCCGCTTCCCGGACGTGCTCAGCGTCACCAAGGCGGACGAGGACCTGGACGCCGTCCGGGAGGACCTGTGCGCTGTGCTGGACGAGGCCCTGGAGTCCTTCAACCGCATGCGGGCCGTGGAGGGCGCCCGGCTGGCCCAGGACATCGGCGGCCGCCTGTCCGCCATCGAGGGCTACACGGGGACGGTGGAGGCCCGGTCGCCGGAGACGGTGGCG
This sequence comes from uncultured Oscillibacter sp., assembly GCA_947245315.1. Taxonomy (GTDB): domain Bacteria; phylum Bacillota; class Clostridia; order Oscillospirales; family Oscillospiraceae; genus Oscillibacter. Next base: position 4,050 of record CAMXNV010000005.1, read on the forward strand.
GAGTACCGGGCCAAGCTCACCGCCCGGATGCAGGAGGTTTTGCAGAGCGTCTCCCTGGATCCCCAGCGGATTTTGACCGAGGCGGCGGTTTACGCCGACAAGGTGGCGGTGGACGAGGAGACGGTGCGCCTGCGGAGCCACGTGGCCCAGCTGCGGACCATGCTGGAGTCCGGGGAGCCCATGGGGCGGAAGATGGACTTCCTCATCCAGGAGGTCAACCGGGAGGCCAACACCATCGGGTCCAAATGCAACGACGTGGCCATCGCCCAGGTGGTGGTGAACCTGAAGGCGGAAGTGGAAAAGATGCGGGAGCAGGTCCAGAATGTGGAATAGAGATTGTTCCGGATAGAGGGGGAGACGCGATGGAATGGATCAACATTGGCTTCGGCAGCATGGTCTCCCGGGAGCGGGTGGTGGCCGTGGTGAGCCCCGACTCCGCCCCCATCCGCCGCATGACCCAGGAGAGCCGGGAGCGGGGCATGCTGATCGACGCCACCTATGGGCGGAAGACCGCCTCCATTTTGATTATGGACAGCGACCATGTGATTTTATCGGCCCTGCCGCCGGAGTCCTTCGGCCAGGGGGAAAGGAAGGAAGCATGAAAAAGGGAAAGACCTTCATTGTGTCCGGTCCCTCCGGCGTGGGAAAGGGCAGTGTGCTGAAGGTACTGCTGGAGCAGCGGGAGGAGGTCTATGTCTCCGTCTCCGCCACGACCCGCCAGCCCCGGGCCGGAGAGGAAAACGGCGTCCACTATCACTTCCTGGACGTGGACACCTTCCATGAGTGGATTGCCCAGGATGCCTTTTTGGAGTATGCGGAGTACGTGGGCAATTTCTACGGAACGCCCAAGCACTTTGTGGATTCCGCCATGGCGGAGGGCAAGGACGTGATCCTGGAGATCGATGTCCAGGGCGCGCTGCAAATCGCCCAAAAGCGGCTGGAGGCCATTTTAATCTTCATCGCGCCCCCCAGCTGGGAGGAATTGGAGCACCGGCTGACCCTCCGGGGCACCGACAGCCCGGAGAAGATTCAAAAGCGGCTCCTGCGGGCCAAGGTGGAGTGCCGGACCGCCGGAGCGTATCACTATTTTGTCGTGAACGATACCATTGAAAATGCGGCCCGGGAGCTGGACGCCATCATGACGGCGGAGCACTGCCGCTCCATGGACCGCATGGAGATTATCCAAGACCAGTGAGGTCCTTCATGGCCGCGCGGCCTGGACGCCGGCGGCTGCATACGCTGAAAACAGGAAAGGAAGCTGATTGACCATGATGCTGTATCCCGCCATGAGCAAATTGAACTCCTATATCCCCAACCGCTATATGCTGGTGAACGTGGTGGCCCGCCGGGCCCGGCAGATCGCCGAGGAGGCGGAGAACGCCGGGCTCCACCTGGAGGAAAAGCCGGTGACCTTGGCCATCCACGAGGTGGCCGACGGCAAGCTCCAGGCCGGGGAGTCGGACTTCGCGTCGGAAGAGGCCTGACCCCGGGGCATGGAGACCGGGTCCGTCGTAAAGGTGGCGGTCAGCGCCGCCCCCTATTCCATTGACAAGCCCTATGACTACTGGGCGCCGGAGGCGCTGGAGGAGGGAGCCCTCCCCGGCGTCCGGGTGACGGTCCCCTTCGGAAGGGGAAACCGGCTGTCGGAGGGCGTGATCCTGGCCAAGGGCCCGGGGGTGAAAACGCCGGGCCTCAAGCCCCTCTCCGCCCTGCTGGACCGGGAGCCGGTGCTGAGCGCCTCCGGGCTGGCGCTGGCCCTCTGGATGCGCCAGCGCTATTTCTGCACCATGTTCGAGGCGGTGAAGACCATCCTGCCCGCCGGGCTCTGGTACCGGATCCAGGAGATATGGAGGATTCAGGCGGAGCTGGAGCCGGAGGCCGCCCGGGCCGCGGCGGAGGGCGTCCGCCACGGGGCCCAGGTGCTGGAGACCCTGAGCCGCCTGGGGGGCAGCGCCGAAATCGAGGCCCTGCGGGAGGCCCACGGGGACGAGGCCCTTCCGGCCCTCCGGGGGCTGGAGGCGGCGGGGGTGGTCTGGCACGAGGCTGCGGCCAAACAGAAAATCTCCGACAAGGTCCGCCGGATGGCGGAGCTGGCCCCCGGCGCGGAGGAGGGGCAGCAGCGCCTCTCCCCGGTCCGCCGGGAGGTGATCCGGCTGCTGGCCACGGCGGGGAAGACCGCCTGCACCGATGTCTCCTATTTCACCGGCGCGTCCATGCGGACCCTCCGGGGGATGGAAAAGGCCGGTTTGCTGGTCTTCTCCCAGGCGGAGGAGCTGCGGCTCCCGCCGCCGTCCAACCTGGAACCCGGGCCTCCCATTGTTTTGAACGAGGAGCAGCAGGAGGCCTTTGACCGGCTGCTGTCCCTGGCGGGGCAGGGGCGGGCCGCCGGGGCCCTGCTGCGGGGCGTCACCGGCAGCGGAAAGACCCAGGTCTATTTGCGGCTGGTTCAGGAAATACTCTCCCGGGGAAGGACCGCCATGGTCCTGGTGCCGGAAATCGTGCTGACCCCCCAGATCATGGGGAAGTTCTCCGCCTACTTCGGCCAGGACGTGGCCATGCTCCACAGCGGCCTGCGGATGACGGAGCGCTATGACCAGTGGAAGCGGATCCGCCGGGGAGAGGTCCGGGTGGTCCTGGGCACCCGCTCCGCCATTTTCGCCCCCCTGGAACGCCTGGGAATCATCATTCTGGATGAGGAGCAGGAGGGCAGCTATCAATCGGAAACACCGCCCCGGTATCACACCCGGGACGTTGCCAAATACCTCTGCGCCCGGGACGGGGCCCTGCTGGTACTGGGCTCCGCCACCCCGTCGGTGGAGACGGCCTGGGCCGCGGAGAGGGGACAGTATCAATCCGCCCTGCTGCGCCGCCGGTACAACGAGCAGCCCCTGCCCCAGGTGCTGATCTCCGACCTGCGCCAGGAGCTCCGGCGGGGAAACGCCGGTTTGATCGGCGCGGACCTGCGCCGGGAGCTGGAGCGGAATCTGGAGCGGGGGGAGCAGAGCATTCTCTTCCTGAACCGCCGGGGCAACAGCCGGATGCTGCTGTGCGGGGAGTGCGGCCACGTGCCGGAGTGCCCCCGGTGCAGCGCGCCGCTGACCTACCACTCCGCCAACGGGCGGCTGATGTGCCACCACTGCGGCCACTCCCAGAGGAGCTTCGAGGCCTGCCCCGCCTGCGGCGGCAGGATGAAGCACGTGGGCAGCGGCACCCAGAAGGTGGAGGAGGAGCTGGCGGCGCTGTTCCCCCAGGCGAAGACCCTGCGAATGGACGCCGACACGGCGGCGGGAGGCCACGAGGCCCTGCTCCGCCGCTTTGAGCGGGAGCGGATTCCCATTCTGCTGGGCACCCAGATGGTGGCCAAGGGCCTGGACTTTGAGCAGGTAACTCTGGTGGGGGTGCTGGCGGCGGACCTCTCGCTGTACCTGGAGAACTACCGGGCGGCGGAGCGGACCTTTAACCTGCTGACCCAGGTGGTGGGCCGGGCGGGCCGGGGAGGGAAGGCCGGACGGGCCGTGATCCAGACCTACACCCCGGAGAACGACGTGATCCAGTGCGCCGCCCGGCAGGACTACGACCGCTTTTATCAGGGCGAAATCCGCATCCGGCAGCTGCGCCGCCTCCCGCCCTTCGCGGACCTGTTCACCATCACCGTCTCCGGCCCGGACGAGGGCGCCGTCCTTCGGGCGGCGGTGGGCGTCCGGGAGCGGGCGCGGGCGTGGAACCGGGGAGAGGTCCTGGGCCCCGCCCCGGCGCCGGTGCTGAAGGTCAACAACCGCTATCGCTACCGCGTGCTGCTGGTGGGAAAGAACGACCGGGAGACCCGGGAGGAGATCGGGGGGCTGCTGCGGGCCTTTGCCGGGAACAGCGCCAACCGTGGCTTTCATATTTTCGCGGAGTGCAACGCCGCAGACTAGGAGGAGCAGAGAATGGCATTGCGTAAAATCGTGGAGCAGGGAGAGGACTGCCTGAACAAGGTCTGCCGCCCGGTGACGGAGTTCAACCCCCGCCTGCACACGCTGATGGACGACCTGGTGGAGACCCTGGCCGAGGCCGGGGGCGCGGGCCTGGCGGCCCCCCAGGTGGGCGTCCTCCGGCGGGCCTGTGTCGTGATGGACGAGGAGACGGAGGAGTACATTGAGCTGGTGAACCCGGAGATCGTCGCCCAGAGCGGGGAGCAGACCGGCCCGGAGGGCTGCCTCAGCGTCCCCGGGAAGTGGGGGCTGGTGACCCGGCCCAGCTACGTCCGGGTCCGGGCCCAGGACCGGGACGGCGACTGGTTCGAGATCGAGGGAGAGGGCCTGATGGCCCGGTGCTACTGCCACGAGCTGGAGCACCTGGACGGCCACCTCTACACGGAGCACATCGACCGCTTCCTCACCGACGAGGAAGTGGAGGAGTATTTCAGCCAGGAGGACGAGAACTGATGCGCATTCTCTTCATGGGGACGCCGGATTTCGCGGTGGCCTCCCTGCGGCGGCTGGTGGAGGACGGCCACGAGCTCTGCGGCGTCCTGACCCAGCCGGACAAGCCCAAAAACCGGGGACATAAGCTGACGCCAACGCCTGTAAAGGAATATGCCCTTACAAAAAATCTGGCAGTTTACCAGCCCGCCACCCTCCGGGACCCGGCGGCGCTGGAGCTGGTCCGCTCCCTGGAGCCGGAGCTGATCGCGGTGGCGGCCTATGGGAAGCTGCTGCCGGAGGAGATTTTGAACGTGCCCCCCCGGGGCTGCGTCAACGTGCACTCGTCCCTGCTGCCCAAGTACCGGGGGGCGGCCCCCATCAACTGGGCGGTGCTGAACGGGGAGACGGAGACCGGCGTCACCATCATGTATATGGCCAAGGAGCTGGACGCGGGGGACATTATTTTGCAGCGGTCCACTTTCATCGGCGAGACGGAGGACGCCCAGGCCCTCACCCAGCGTCTGGCGGAGCTGGGGGCGGAGGCCCTGTCCGAGACCGTCGCGGCCCTGGCCAACGGGACGGCGGCGCGCGTTCCCCAGGACCACGAGAAGTACACCTACGCCCCCATGCTGGGGAAGGAGTTGTCCCCCGTGGACTGGACCCGGCCCGCCCATGCGATCAGCTGTCAGATTCGGGGCCTGATTCCCTGGCCCTGCGCCACAACGGACGTCATCGGCGGCGGGGAGATGAAGCTCTATGCCGCCCTGGAGACCGGGGAGGCCACCCAGGCGGCCCCCGGCAGCGTCGTGGCGGCGGGGAAGCAGGGCATCGACGTCGCCTGTGGCGACGGCCGGGTTCTCCGGATCACGGAGCTCCAGGCCAAGGGCGGGAAACGCATGACCGCCGGAGCTTATTTATTGGGACATCCCATTCAACGCTAAAATTCGAGGGTGCTTATGCCTTATTATTATGGTGGCTACGGAGATTTCCTGGCCAATAACCTCTATTTCCTTCTGCTGATTCCGGTGATGATCCTGTCCCTCTGGGCCCAGGCCCAGGTCAGCGGCAATTTCAATAAGTACAGCAAGGTCTCCAACCGCCGCCGCCTCACCGGCGCCCAGGCGGCGGAGGCGGTGCTCCGGGCCAACGGGGTCTATGATGTGACCATCACCTCCACCTGGGGCAAGCTGACGGACCACTACGACCCCCGGGACAACACCATCTACCTCTCCCAGGCCGTCTACGGCTCCGCCACCGTGGCGGCGGTGGGCGTGGCGGCCCACGAGGCGGGCCACGCCGTCCAGTACGCCGTGGGCTACGCCCCCATCCGGCTGCGGAACGCCATCGTGCCCATGACGAACCTGGGCTCCCGCTGCTCCATGATCCTGCTGTTCATCGGCCTGTTCCTGTACAGCCAGAGCCTGTTCCTGATCGGCATTCTCCTCTTCTCCCTGACCACCTTCTTCCAGCTGGTCACCCTGCCGGTGGAGTTCAACGCCTCCCGCCGGGCCCTGGAGACCCTGGAGGACCGGGGGCTCCTGGACGGGGACGAGCTGCCGGGGGCCCGGAAGGTCCTCCGGGCGGCGGCCCTGACCTATGTGGCGGCCCTGCTGATGTCCGCCTTGCAGTTGCTGCGCTATGTGCTGATCTTCCTGGGCCGCTCCAATCAGGGCGACCGCCGGGGCGGAGGGCGGAGATGAGCGCCCGGAAGGGGGCGCTGGAGGTCCTAACTGCCTGCCGCACCCGGGGGGCCTGGGCGGACGCCGTCCTGGGCTCCCATTTAAAGGGACTCGCCCCTGCCGATGCGGGGCTGTGCAGCCGGATCGCCTACGGCGTCCTTCAAAACGAGCCCCTGCTGGACTTCTACCTGGCCCAGTTCTGCTCCCAGCGGCTGGACCACCTCCAGCCGCCCCTGGCGGACATTCTGCGGATCGGGGCCTATCAGATTCTGTTTTTGGACCGGGTGCCGGACAGCGCCGCCGTCCACACCTCGGTGGAGCTGGCCAAGGAAGCCGGCAGGGGACAGGCGGCGGGATTGGTGAACGCCGTCCTCCGGCGGCTCTGCCGGGAGAAGGAGAACTTGCCCCCGATTCCCGACCGGGACGAGGGGAAGTACCTCTCCATTCGCTACAGCCATCCCAAGTGGCTGGTGAAGCGGCTGCTGGCCCTGCTGGGCCGGGAGGGGACCGAGGCCTTTCTGGCCGCCGGGAATTCCCTGCCGCCCCTGGCTGCCCAGGTGAACACCTGCCGCTTTTCCACAGACGAGGCGGCGGCCCTGCTGGAGAAGGAGGGGATTCCGGCGGAGCGGCACCCCTGGCTGCCGGACTGTCTGCTGCTCCGGGAGACGGGGAGCCTGGAGGGGCTCCGGGCCTTCCGGGAGGGGGCCCTCTATATTCAGGACCCGGCGGCCCGCCTGGCGGTGCTGGCGGGGGAGCCCCAACCGGGGGACCGGGTGCTGGATGTCTGCGCCGCCCCCGGCGGCAAGTCCTTCGCCGCCGCTATGGCTATGGGGGACCGGGGGGAGATTCTCTCCTGCGACCTCCACGAGAACAAGCTCAAGCGGATCCGGGAGGGGGCGGACCGGCTGGGCCTCCATTCCATCCGGACCGAGGCCGCCGACGGGCGGGCCTTCCGGGAGGTGTGGGGGGACGCCTTTGACCTGGTGCTGGTGGACGCTCCCTGTTCCGGCCTGGGCATCCTGCGGAAGAAGCCGGACATCCGCCGGAAGCGGGCCGACGACCTCTTCGCCCTGCCGGTGATCCAGAGCGCCATCTTGGAAAACGCCGCCCGCTACGTCCGCCCCGGCGGAACCCTGCTCTACTCCACTTGCACCATTCTCCCTGAGGAGAACGAGGAGGTAACGGCGGCCTTCCTGGGGCTCCACCCGGAGTTTTCCCGGGAAAGGTTTTCCCTGCCGGGCCCCGTTGGAACAGTGGAGGGCCAGGTGACCCTCTGGCCCCACCTCCACGATACCGACGGATTTTACATCTGCCGCATGACGCGGCGCATTTGAGGCGAACCATGACCGATATCAAATCCATGACCCTCCCGGAGCTGCGGGACTTTCTCCAGAGCATGGGGGAGCCCGCTTTCCGGGGGAAGCAGGTCTTCTCCTGGCTCAGCCGGGGCGTTGGCTCTTTTGATGAGATGTCGAACCTGCCCCTGTCCCTGCGGGAGCGCTTGAAAGAAACTTGCTCGCTTACCGTTCCGTCGGTGGCCCGAAAACAGGTCTCCGCTAAGGACGGGACCATCAAATACCTCTGGGAGCTGGCGGACGGGAACCGCATTGAGTCCGTGCTGATGCGCTACCACCACGGCAACACGGTGTGCGTCTCCTCCCAGGTGGGCTGCCGGATGGGCTGCGCCTTCTGCGCGTCCACCATCGCCGGGAAGGTCCGGGACCTGACCCCGGGGGAGATTCTGGACCAGGTGATCTTCACCCGGAAGGACGCCGGGGCGCCCGTCTCCAACATCGTGCTGATGGGCATCGGGGAACCTATGGACAACCTGGACAACGTGCTGAAATTCCTGGAGCTGGTGAACCACCCCGACGGGCTGAACATCGGGATGCGGCACATCTCCCTCTCCACCTGCGGCGTGCTCCCAGGCATCCGCCGCCTGGCGGAGCTGGCCCCCCAGCTGACGCTGTCCGTCTCCCTCCACGCGCCGGACAGCGAGACCCGCTCCCGGCTGATGCCCATCAACCGGGCCTATGACGTGGAGGAGCTGTTTTCCGCCTGTCACGACTATTTTGAGAAGACCGGGCGGCGGATTTCCTTTGAGTACGCCATGATCGACGGCGTGAACGACCGGGACTGGCAGGCGGACCTCATCGCCAAGCGGCTGCGGGGGATGCCCGGCCACGTGAACCTGATCCCGCTGAACGACGTGGCGGAGAGCCCCTTCCGGCCCTCCCGCCGGACGGCGGCCTTTCAAAAACGTCTGGAATCTCATGGCCTCACCGCCACCGTGCGGCGAAGCCTGGGTGGAGATATAGACGCCGCCTGCGGCCAGCTCCGCAGGAAGGCAGAGAAAGGGGAGGACTCCCAATGACAAACATATGGAGCATGACGGACACCGGCCTTGTCCGCAGGGAAAATCAGGACGCCTACGCGGTGAAAACCGTCTGCGGCCACACCATCTGCGTGGTCTGCGACGGCATGGGCGGCTCCGCCGGCGGGAAGCTGGCCAGCCGCCTGGCGGTGGACACCTTTGTGGCGGAGATGGAGAAGCGCCTGTCGCCGGGCGCCCCGGCGGACCGGATTCGGGAGGCCACGGTGGTGTCGGTGGCCTTGGCCAACCGCGCTGTGCGGGAGGCCGCCCGGTCCTCGCTGGAGTATCAGAATATGGGCACCACCCTGGTGTCCGCCGTCTCCTTTGACGGCGGCGCGGTGATCTCCAACGTGGGGGACAGCCGGGCCTATCACATCACCCGGGACCGGATCGTCCAGGTGACCCGGGACCACTCCCTGGTGGAGCACATGGTGGAGCGGGGGGACATCACCGCCGAGGAGGCCCGCCGCCACCCCAACCGGAATTTGATCACCCGGGCCCTGGGCCCGGACGTGGACCCGGAGTGCGACTGCTACATCTGCCAGCTTCTGGAGGGGGACTACCTGCTCCTTTGCACCGACGGGCTGGTCAACACGGTGACGGACGAGGAGATCCTCCGGGAGGTCCTCCACGGCGATCCGGGCACCTGCATGGACCGGCTGCTGGCCCTTTCCAAGAGCCGGGGCGCGTCGGACAACGTCACCGTGATTCTCGCGAGAAACCTGTAAGGAGGGAGGAGCTGTATGGATCAGTACATCGGAAAGATGCTGGACAACCGCTATGAAATCCTGGAACGCATCGGCACCGGGGGCATGGCGGTGGTCTATAAAGCAAAATGCCACCGGCTCAACCGCCTGGTCGCCTTAAAGATATTGAAGAGCGATTTGGCCCAGGACGAGGACTTCCGCCGCCGCTTCAACGCGGAGTCCCAGGCCGTCGCCCAGCTGTCCCACCCCAACATTGTCTCGGTCTACGACGTAAGCCGGGGAGGAGACACCGAGTATATCGTCATGGAGCTCATCGACGGTATTACCCTGAAACAGTACATGGAGAAGCGGGGCCAGCTGAACTGGCGGGAGTCCCTGCACTTCATCACCCAGATCATGCGGGGCCTCAGCCACGCCCACAGCCGGGGCATCGTCCACCGGGACATCAAGCCCCAGAATGTGATGGTCCTCCGGGACGGCAGCGTCAAGGTGGCCGACTTCGGCATCGCCTGCCTGGAGAACTCCGCCCAGACCCTGACCCAGGAGGCCCTGGGCTCCGTCCACTACATCTCGCCGGAGCAGGCCAGGGGAGAGCGGACCGACGCCCGCAGCGACATCTACTCCGCTGGCGTGGTGATGTACGAGATGCTCACCGGGCGGCTGCCCTTCGAGGGGGACTCCGCCGTGTCCGTGGCCATCCAGCACCTCAGCGCCGTGCCCCTGTCTCCCCGGGAGCTGAATCCGGAGATTCCGCCCCAGCTGGAGCTGATCTGCATGAAGGCCATGACCCCGGACCTGAGCCGCCGCTACGCCTCCGCCGACGCCATGATCGCCGATCTGGAGGATTTCCGGAAGAACCCCAGCATCAATCTGGACTTTACCATGGTGGACCTCCGGCCGGAGGAGCCGGCGGAACCCACCCAGCCCATCCGCACCTATGACCGGACCCTCCACCCCACGCCCAAGACCCCGAAGCGGGAGCCGGAGCGGGTCCGGGAGCGCCGCCGGGACTATGAGGACGACTACGAGCCCCCCCGCCGGGGCGGCGGCGGCGTCACGGTGCTGCTGGGTGTGGCGATTGTGCTGGCCCTGGCCCTGGCGGTGGTGCTGTTCCGCATGGTCTCCGACTCCCTTGCCCAGCAGCAGGCGGAGCCTCAGTCCTACGTGGTGCCCCCCGTGCTGGGCTACACGCCGGAGCAGGCCGCCGAGATGGAGGGAGTGAAGGATGTCTTCACCCTGGATATCAAGGAGGCGAGCGAGTTCAGCGAGTACGCCGTGGGCACCATCGCCCGGCAGAATCCCACCCCGGGCAGCTTCCGCAAGGGGGACAATCTGGTCATCGAGGTCTGGCTCAGCGCCGGGGAGGACACCGGGGAGATGCTGGACGTGACCAACAAGACCGAGGCCCAGGCCAAGGTGCTACTGAAGAGCCTGAAGGAAAAATATGAGCTGGAGATCATAGCCGACGAGGCGGAAATGGAATTCAACGACGAGATCACGGAGGGATACATCATCCGGAGCGAGCCCGCCGAGGGGGAGACCCTGAAAAAAGGCGACGTCATCCGCCTGATTATCAGCAAGGGCCCGGAGAAGAAGCCGGTGGCGGTGCCGGACTTCGTGGGCCACCAGATCGACGAGGTGCTGCGCTCCCTGGTGGATCCCTGGCACCTGACCTGCACCAATGCGGATATAGAATATGTGGAAAGCGAGGCGGAGCCCAACAGCGTCATCTGGCAGAGCATCGAAAAAAATACCATGGTAAACGAATGGGACACCATCCAGTTCAAGGTCAGCAAGGGGGTCACCATCACCGAGCGGGAGATTTATCTGAATCTGCCCCAGGACGACCGCACCACCGTACAGGTGGACGTGTACGTGGGCGACGAGGAAAATCCCCAGTTCACCGAGCGGGTCAGCTGCGCGGACGGAACGGTCCGCGTGTACCCGCTGCGGGGCCACGGCACGCAGACCATCAAGGTCAAATTCGACGGCGTCCTGGACCAGAGCCAAATCCAAGAGCTGCAATTCGACTGATATGACGGGACGCATTCAAAAAGCCCTCAGCGGCTTCTACTACGTGGACACCGGCGAGGCGGTCCTGCGCTGCCGGGCCAGGGGGAAATTCCGGAAGGAGGGAATTTCCCCCCTGGTGGGGGACCGGGTGGAGGTCCGGGAGCTGGGCGGCGGAGAGGGATTTGTGGAGCGGATCCTGCCCCGGCGAAACGCCTTCTCCCGGCCCGCCGTGGCCAACATCGACCAGCTGGTGGTCATCGCCTCCAACGCCATCCCCAGGACGGACCCCTTCCTCATTGACCGGGTGGCCGCCATCGCCGCCCTGAAGGACTGCGCCGTGGCGGTGGTGCTGAACAAGTGCGACCTGGACCCGGCGGACGGCCTCTATGGCATTTACCACGCCTCCGGCTTTCCCACCCTGCGGGTCAGCGCGGAGACCGGGGAGGGAATGGAGGATTTGAAGGCCCTGATTGCTGGAAAGTTATCTGCCTTTACAGGCAACTCCGGCGTAGGGAAATCCAGCATTTTGAACGCCCTGGACCCGGCGTTTCACCTGGAGGTGGGGGAGGTCAGCGCCGCCCTGGGCCGGGGGCGCCACACCACCCGGCATGTGGAGCTCCACCGCCTCTCCTGCGGGGCGGAGGTGGTGGACACCCCGGGCTTTTCCTCCTTCGACGCCGAGGAATTGGACTGGGAATTGAAGCGCCGCCTGCCGGAGACCTTTTTGGAGTTTGCCCCCTATCTGGGGAACTGCCGCTTCGTGGGGTGCAGCCACACCCGGGAGAAGGGCTGCGCCGTGCTGGAGGCCCTCCGCCGGGGGGAGCTTCAAAAAAGCCGCCATGCCAGCTATCTGCGGCTCTACGAGGAGCTGAAACCCCTTCGGGACTGGCAGGAGAAAAACAAATAGGGTCCTTTTGGAAACGCCGTCCTTCCGGGACGGCGTTTTTCTTGAAAAGGGGCCGTCCCCCAGGCACCGGCGGGGCCCCTCCCGTATATACTGAGACAGAGGGAAAGGAGGCGTGACGCAATGTGCTGTGGAAACGGCGGCGGCGGCCGTCTGCTGGGAATCTGCGCCGTGGCCCTGGGAGCGGGGATTTTGATCGCCGCCATCTTCCCGGTGGGGGTGCTGATGTTCCTGGTAGCTTTTCTGCTGATCGGCTGCGGATGCGCCTGCTGCCGCCGGTGAGGGCGGCCCGGTTCCGCGGAGACGGCGGAGGGACCCGCGATTTGAGACAGGGAGGAGGCGCTGTATGAACATCGTGGTTTGGAAGTCCCCCAAAATGCTTCGGGGCATTCTGAAGAAGCTCTTTAAGGTCTGAGGCATATCCCTTTCCCGCGGCGCATAGAGTAGGACATGGATTCTATACCGGCCGGGAAAGGAAGGAGCGTTCTTTCATGGAACTGGAATTAAAAACTGTGTCCTTGGACACCTATGAGACGGGAGGGGAGCTGACCCTGACCCAGGAGGAGACGGCGGAGACCATTGTGCCGGACTACTGTCCCGACATCGCCCGGATCATCGAGACCGACGGAAAGGTCTATCTCCACAGCCGGGAGCTGCGGGAGGGGAAGGCGGAGCTGTCCGGCACCGTCCGGGTCACGGTGCTCTACACCCCCGACGGGGAGAGCGGCATCCGCACCCTGGAATTCGCCATGCCCTTCACCGCCGAAAGCGACGGCCGGGCCCTGCCCAACTGCCAGTACCTGACGGCGGAGACGGAGACGGAGTTTTTGGAGACCCGGATGCTGAATCCCCGGAAGGTCTTCACCCACTGCAAGCTGGTGACCCACGTCTGCGGCTATCAGAGAATGCCTTTGCAGTTCTGCACGGACACGGAGGCGGAGCCCCAGCTCCAGGTGGAGAAACGGCAGGAGCAGCAGCACGCCATTCTTTTGACCCACATAGCCGAGAAGGACTTTACATTCACGGAGGAGATGAACCTCTCCCCCGGCCGGGAGGGAGCCGCGGAGCTGCTGACCAGCCAGGTGTCCAGCACCGTCACGGAGACGAAAATCGTGGGCAGCAAGCTGATCTTCAAGGGCGTCTTCGCCGTCAGCCTGCTGTACCGGGACAACAACGGCGGCTGCGGCTCCTTTACCTCCGAGCTGCCCTTTTCCCAGATCATGGAGGTGGAGGGGGCCGTGGAGGGCAGCGCCGCCAGCCTGCAATTGCAGCTCACCGGCACGGACCTCCAGATCGACGGCGACGACCCCGAGGGCCGTCAGATCGCGGTGACCCTCTATCTCCACGCCACGGCCCTCCTCCGGGAGGAACAGGAGCTGACGCTGCTCAGCGATCTCTACTCCACCGCCTATGACATGACCTATGAGGCCGCGCCGCTGAACCTCACCGGCTTCCGGGAGAACCTGACCCGGCGGCAGACCCTCCGGGAGGTGCTGGAGATCGGGGTGGTGGCGGACTCCATCCTGGCCCTCTCCGCCAGCTGCGGCGCCGTCTCCGTCAGCCGGGAGGGGAACCTGGCGGTGCTCCGCACCGGCGTCACCGTCCGGGCCATGTACCTGGACGAGGGCGGCGTGCCCCTGGTGGCGGAGCGGAGCATCGACGCCGGCTGTCAGCTGGAGCTGCCGGAGGACTGCCGGATCACCGCCCGGGCCGTCTGTGCCGGGGAGGTCCAGGGCACCCTGGGGGACCGGGGCATCGAGGTCCGCTTCCCCGTGGACTTCCAGGTGGAGGCGGCCTCCAGGGTGAAGAAGGTCTGCGTCTCCGCCGCCAAGCTGGACACGGAGACGGCCAAGGACTCCAGCGGAGCACCCTCCCTGGTGCTGCGGTGCATCGGGCGGCAGGAGAACGCCTGGGACCTGGCGAAAAAATACAACACCACCATCGCCGCCATCCTCTCCGCCAACCAGCTGGAGCGGGAGGAGGACATTCCCCAGGACCAGCTGCTGCTGATCCCGAGAAAGCGGGCTTGAGCGCAAAAAAACGTGAGCGGTTTTCCGCTCACGTTTTTGCAGTTTTTTGTGCATTTCCCGTCAGTCGTTGTACCGGGAGAGGAACTGACGGGTGCGCTCCTCTTTGGGGTGGTCGATGACCTCCTTGGCGTCTCCCTGCTCCACGATGACGCCGCTGTCCATGAAGATCACCTGGTCCGCCACGTCCCGGGCGAAGGCCATCTCGTGGGTGACAATAATCATGGTGGTCTTCTGCTCCGCCAGGGCGCGGATCACCCGCAGCACCTCGCCGGTGAGCTCCGGATCCAGGGCGGAGGTGGGCTCGTCGAAACAGAGGATGTCCGGCTGGAGGGCCAGGGCCCGGGCGATGGCCACCCGCTGCTGCTGCCCGCCGGAGAGCTGGTGGGGGTAGTGCCCCGCCCGGTCCGCCAGGCCCATCTGGGCCAGCAGCGCCTCGCCCGCCTGCTGGATGTGCTCCTTGCTCTCGCCCCCCCGCTCCTTGGCCAGCAGCTCCCGGGCCAGGGTGACGTTTTGCAGGGCCGTGTACTGGGGGAAGAGGTTGAAGTTCTGGAACACCAGGCCGAAGTGGAGCCGCTTCTGGCGGATGTCCTTCTCCGCCTGGGTGGAGGGGTCCGACGCGTCGAAGATGACGCCGCCCTTTACGGAGATGGTCCCGTGGTCCGGCCGCTCCAGGAAGTTCAGGCAGCGGAGCAGGGTGGTCTTGCCGGAGCCGGAGGAGCCGATGATGGACAGGGCCTGGCCCTCCTCCAGGGAGAAGCTGATATCGCTGAGAACCTGGGTGTCCCCGAAGTGCTTTTCAATATTCCGTACCTCTAAGATCGCCATACGGTACCGCCTCCTTTAACGGAAATAGTCCAGCTTCCGCTCGAACCAGCCGAACAGCAGCGTCAGGGCGCCCACGAAGACCAGGAAAAAGATCGCCGTGGAAAACAGGGGCCAGATGAGGCCCTTGGAGGCGTATTCGTTGGCCGTCATGATGATCTCCTTGTTGGAGATGATCCGGGCCAGAGAGGTGTCCTTCACCAGCGTGATGATCTCGTTGCCCATGGGGGGGACAATGCGCTTGACCAGCTGGAGGAGCGTGACCTTGAAGAAGATCTGCGGCTTCGTCATGCCCAGCACCTGCCCGGCCTCATACTGCCCCCGGGGGACGGACTCGATACCGCCCCGGAAGATCTCCGAGAAATAGCAGGCGTAGTTGATGACGAAGGCCACCACCGCCGCCATAAGGCGGCCGCTGTTGCCGGAGGGCCAGGGAGACCCCCAGCCCATCAGGCCGGGGCCGAGAAAAATGACCAGCAGCTGCAACATCAGGGGCGTGCCCCGGATGATCCAGACGAAGGTCTTCATCAGCCAGGACAGGGGCTTGAAGCGGCTCATGGAGCCAAAGCAGATCAGCAGCCCCAGGGGGATCGAAAACAGCAGCGTCAGCCCGAAGAGCTGACAGTTGATAACAAAGCCCTCACAGAGACGGCCCAGGATCACACTCATGTCGTTCCACCTCAAAACAGCATTCTGTGGGGCAAGGGGAGAAGTCCCCTTGCCCCACGAACGCAGATATGTCTTAGTTGTCTTAGTCCGCCAGCTCCAGGTTGTACTGGTCGGCCAGGGCCTTCAGGGAGCCGTCGGCCACCATCTCGGCAAAAATCTCGTTCACGGCGTCCCGCACGTCGGAGCCCTTGCGGAAGGCCACGCCGTAGTTCTCCACCGCCAGCTCGTCCACGATCTCCAGGTCGGCGTAATCCGTGCCCTCTCCGGTCATGGCATTGGCCAGGGTCATATCCAGGACGGCGGCGTCAGCCGTTCCGGCCTTGACCTCCATCAGGCAGTCGGTCTGGACGCTCTTGCCCACATAATCGGCCTGGGCCAGTCCGGCGTCGGGCTCGGAGTCCTCGCCGCCGATGATCTGCGCCTCACCGGCGGAGCCCACCTCGGCCACCACGGTCTTGCCCGCCAGGGAGGAGGTGTCCGTATACTCCGTGCCGGACTTGACTACCACCACCTGTGCGTTTTTCACATAGGGGACCGTGCAGTTCATATTGGCTTCCCGCTCGGCGTCCAGGGTCATGCCGTTCCAGATGCAGTCGATGGACTTGCCGGCCAGCTCCACTTCCTTGGTCTCCCAGATGATCTCCTGGAATTCCGGCTCTACGCCCAGGCGCTCGCAGACGGCCCGGGCCAGCTCCGTATCGAAGCCGGTGAAGTTTCCGTCCGCGTCGGTGTAGTTCATGGGCTCATATACGGTGTACCCGACGACCAGTTTCCCGTTTCCCCGCACATAGGCCAGGTCGCTCTCCGCGTCTCCGGCATCTCCAGCGTCTCCGGAGTCGGCGGGGGCGGAGTCTGCCGGGGCCTCCGGGGCTTGGGTTTCGGCACTGTCCTTGCCGCCGCAGGCGGCCAGGCTCAGAAGCATCACGAGGGCCAGCAAAAGAGCCCAAAGCTTCTTGGTTTTCATCATATTTCATCCTCCAAACTGGAACAGGCTCGCCTGTTCTTTTAATACGCTAGCAGTTTACCATAGTAAAGAGCCTCTGTAAAGCATGATTTCGACCAAATCAGCGCCGCGGGACCGGGGACTTCCTTGTGCGTTTTCTCCAAAACCAGACGGGCCGTCATACTTTGGCCGGGACGGGCATAGATTGGGAACATGAATATGGAGCGGAAAAAGGACGGGATACTATGAATACAACCATCTATCAGAATATCGCCACCCGCACGGCGGGGGATATCTACATCGGCGTGGTGGGCCCGGTGCGGACGGGCAAGTCCACCTTCATCAAGCGTTTCATGGAGACCCAGGTGATCCCCAACATTGAAAACGTGTACCGCAAGGAGCGGGCCCGGGATGAGCTGCCCCAGAGCGGCTCCGGCCGGACCATCATGACGGCGGAGCCCAAGTTCGTCCCCGAGGAGGCGGCTCAGGTCCAGCTGCCCGACGGGGCTTCCTTCTCCGTGCGGCTCATCGACTGCGTGGGCTACATGGTCCGGGGGGCCATCGGCCAGTTCGAGGACGACGCCCCCCGGATGGTCACCACCCCCTGGTACGACCACGAGATTCCCATGACCGAGGCGGCGGAGATCGGCACCCGGAAGGTGATCTCGGAGCACTCCACCATCGGTATCGTCATCACCACCGACGGGACGGTCTCCGACATCCCCCGGGAGGACTACCTGGAGGCGGAGGAGCGGGTGGTCCGGGAGCTCCAGGAGCTGGGGAAGCCCTTCATCGTCCTGCTGAACTCCGTGGATCCCAAGAGCGACCGGGCGGAGGCCATCGCCCGGGACATCGCCTCCCGCTATGAGGTGAACTGCGTGCCGGTGAACTGCCTGGACCTGGGGGAGGAGGACGTGGCGGATATTTTGAAGGCCGTCCTCTACGAGTTCCCCATGCAGGAGCTGGACCTCTTCCTGCCCCCCTGGGTGGACGCCCTGCCCACGGAGCACCCCATCAAGGCCAGCCTCTACGACGCGGTCCGCCAGGGCACGGCCCAGCTCCAGCACATCCGGGAGGTGGACGGCGTCATTGCCGCCCTGGCGGCCTGTGAGAATATCAACGAGGCGAAAATCACCTCCATCGACCTGGGCACCGGCGTGGCGGCGGCCAGCCTCAGCCTGCCCAGGGAGCTGTTCTACCACACGCTGTCCGAGCAGTCCGGCTTTGAGGTAGGGGACGACGGGGACCTGATGAGCCTCCTCACCCGGCTGGCCGGAGTCAAGGCGGAGTACGACAAGGTGGCCGGGGCCCTGCGAGACGTAAAGGAGACCGGCTATGGCATCGTGGTCCCCAGCATCGACGAGCTGAAGCTGGAGGAGCCGGAGATCATGAAGCAGGGGGGCCGCTACGGCGTGAAGCTGAAGGCCAGCGCCCCCAGCATCCACATGATCCGGGCGGACATCGAGACCGCCGTCTCGCCCATTGTGGGGAACGAGAAGCAGTCCGAGGACATGGTGAACTACCTTCTCCAGGAGTTCGAGGGGGACACCAGCAAAATCTGGCAGTCCAACATCTTTGGCCGGAGCTTCCACGAGCTGGTCAGCGACGACCTCCAGGGCAAGCTGAAACGGATGCCGGAGGACGCCCGGAAGAAGCTCCAGGAGACCCTGACCCGCATCATCAACGAGGGCAGCGGTGGGTTGATCTGCATCATCCTGTAAACTATAAACAAAGCGGGCATGGGGAGAACCATGCCCGCTTTGTTTATGGAACCTCTTCCGGCAGAGGCGGCCGGACGTGCTGCAAAAATTCCTCCCGGACGGCCCCCAGCCGCCTGTAGGCCTCCCGGCCCTCCGCCAGGGTCATGCCCCGGTTCTCGTCGCTGGGCTGGTCTTCGCCCGGGTCAAACACGTCGTTCTCCCAGAAGCACACCGGGCAGATGAAGGCAAGGGCATCCTCCCTGGGAACGGGAAAGGTTTTATAGCCGCAGCAGGGGCAGGGGAATTTCCCCGGCGCGGGCGGCGTTTCGCTGGGTGCGGAGTCCTGGCCATTGACCGCCCTTGGATAGACCATCCGCTTTTCCCTCATAGCGCGGTCCCTTTCGTCGGTATGTACAGCCCCGTGAGGTCCGCGCCCTCCAGCTCCAGGAGGAAGCGCTTCTTCTCCACGCCTCCGGCGTAGCCCGTCAGGCTGCCGTCCGCCCCCACCACCCGGTGACAGGGGATGAGGATGGAGATGGGATTGTGTCCCACGGCGCCGCCCACCGCCTGGGGGGAAGCGGGGACCCCGGCGGCCTTCAGCGCCTCCGTCAGCGCGCCGTAGGTGGTGGTTTCGCCATAGGGAATCTCCAGCAGAAGCTGCCAGACCCTCCGGCGGAACGCGCTTCCCCTGGGAGCCAGGGGCGGCGGGGGAGGGAGGGGCTCCTTAGCAAAATAGGCGTCCAGCCAAGCCGCCGCCCGGCGGAAGACCGGCAGGTCCGGCCGCTCCTCCGCATCCGGTTCCAGCCCGGCGGCATCATACTTCTGGCCCTCCAGCCAGAGGCCCAGAAGGCTCTCGCCGTCGGAGGCCAGGGTCAGAACGCCAACCGGGGAAGCCCGCTTCGTCCAATAGGTCATGGGACCCACCTGCCTTTCAAGCTTGATGTTGTCATTATACCAGAACAAATGTATGATTGCAAGCCCTTTTTAGGCAGGGCTTTCCCTGCGTCCCTTCTCCTCAAGGGACAAGCTGTATTCGACGATTTCGCCCCAGCGAGGGTGGGGCCCTCCGGTTACGGCCTGGATTGCCATTCCATGGCAGGCCACCACGACCTTGGGGTAGGCGGCGTAGGCCTCCAGCACGCGAAGCGCCCGCTTCCGGACATCCGCCGCCTCCTCCCAAAGCTGCGAATCCGACGTGTGGAGTCCATGGCCCTCCCGATACTCCGCGCAGGCCCGTGCGGCGGCCTCGTCCTCTTCATACAGGTAATTTCGATTGGCCAGCCACTCGTGTAGCTCCGTCTCCACCACGATGTCCGCGCCCAGCTCCCTGGACAGAATGACGGCTGTCTGGACGGCCCGGGTGTAGGGGGAGCACAGGATGAGGCCCGTCCCCAGAAGCCGGGGATCCTTAGCGGTTTCTTTGATCTGGGCAGTCCCGCGTTCGGTCAGGGGGGCCAGGTGAACGCCGAAGCCCTGAAATATCCCGGTGTTCCGCTCCCGGTCATCCGGCTCGCCGTGCCGTACAAAATAAAACATCCGTTCTGAATCCCCCTCCCGTCTGTTGGAGTCGATTGTACCACAGGCCCGCGGCCCGCGCAACCTCCGTTTTCGGGGCGAGAACCCGCCTCACTCTTGCCAGACGGCCCGGCCCGTGCTACTATAGAAATAGGTAAATAGACAGGAAACACGAAAGGAGCGATCTCCATGCTGCTTGCCATCGACGTGGGCAACTCCAATACCTCCATGGGGCTCTTCGACAAGGACAAGAATCTGCGCTTCCTGGCCTCCCTGGACACGGACAGCCGGAAGACCGCCGACCAGATCAGCATCGACCTGATGAACCTCTTCACCCTCTACCATTTCAGCTACAAGGACGTCACCGGGGCCATCCTGTGCAGCGTGGTGCCCCCGCTGAACTTCATGATGGAGAAGGCCCTGACCCGCCTCCTGGGCAAGCCCCCCATGGTAGTGGGCCCCGGGGTGAAGACCGGGCTGAACATCCGCCTGACGGTTCAGACCCAGGTGGGGGCGGACATCGTGGCGGACGCCGTGGCGGCCCTGGAGAAATTCACGCCCCCCATCATCACCATCGACATGGGAACGGCCACCACCATCGGGGTCATCTCCGAGGGCCGGACCTACGAGGGGGGGCTGCTGCTGCCGGGGGTCAACGTCTCCCTGGAAGCCCTGAGCCGCCGGGCGGCCCAGCTGCCGGACATCTCGCTTCAGCACCCCAAGGCCCTCATCGGGAAAAGCACCGAGGACTGCATGCGCTCCGGCATCGTCTACGGTACTGCCGGAATGCTGGACGGCATCATCGACCGCATCCGGGAGGAGTTCCCGGGCCGGACGGTCAGCGTGGTGGCCACCGGGGGCAACGCCCCGGTGATCGTCCGCTACTGCCGGAACCCGATCATCTACGACAAGTTCCTGCTGATGGACGGGCTGTGGACCATCTATCAGAAGAACCGCTGACAAACCGCGCCCCGCCCGCCTGACCGGCGGGCGGCCTTTTTTTCAAAACCCGGGAACGCCGCCCCGGTTTTCCCGTCTATACAAGTGAGGGCCCATCAAGCACGAAAGGGGAGAGACTATGGAAGATCACGCCATCGTAGACCTGTACTGGTCCCGGGACCCGGAGGCCATCCGGCGGACCGGCGAGAGGTACGGCGGCTACTGCCGGGCCATCGCCCGGAACATCCTGCCGGACCGCCGGGACGCGGAGGAGTGCGTCAACGACACCTGGCTGAACGCCTGGAACGCCATGCCGGAGGACCGGCCCCGGCTGCTGGCCCCGTACCTGGGGAAGATCACCCGGAACCTGGCCCTGACCCGCTGGCGGGCCGGTCACGCGGAGAAGCGGGGCGGGGGCGAGCTGCCCCTGGTTCTGGAGGAGCTGGGGGAGTGCGCCTCTCCCGGGGACGCCCTCCAGGCCGTGGAGGCGGCGGAGCTGGCGGAGGCGGTGAACCGCTTTCTCCGCACCCTGCCGGAGCGGGAGTGCGGCGTCTTCCTCCGGCGCTACTGGTTTGCCGAGCCCATGGCCGAGGTGGCCAGGCGCTACGGCATGCGGGAGGCCACCGTGCGGACCAGCCTGTTCCGCAGCCGGGAGAAGCTGCGGCGGCATTTAGAAAAGGAGGGCTTGCTATGAAACACGCAGAACTGCTGTTCCTGGCTATCGGCGGCGCGGACCCGGAGCTGGTGGCCCGGTCGGAAAAGAGAAAGAAGCGGCCCTGGGCCGGGTATGGCCTGGCCGCGGCGGCCTGTCTGGTGTTGGTGCTGGCGCTCCGGAGCATCGGGACCCCCGTCCCAGACCCGCCCACAGGGACGGCGGAACCAAATGTCCCCGTGGAGCCTGCGCTTGTCCTGCCGGAGCGGGGCCGCGAGACCGGCGCCCTGCGGCTGCTGAGCTATGCCCCCCAGTCCCGGGAGGAGGGGGCGGATTTCCTCATCTACGTCAATGAGGAACAGTTTTCGATCCAGGAGGACGGCGGGCGTTACTGCATCCGGAGCACCAGCCCGCTGCCGGAGGGCTTCCCGGAGTGCGGCCTGGACATCCTCCACCTCCCCGGCGCCACCCCCGCCGGGGCCAGGGAGGCGGCGGAGAAGGCCCTGGGGGAGCGCTATACGAGCCTGACCACGGAGGAGCCGGCGGAGGCCCTGCCCGGCAGTCTCTACCTCCGGGCCGACATGGGCGCGGACTGGGACGCGGAGCAGGCGGAGCTCTGGTTCGCGGAGGACGGGGAGGGGGGGACCTTCGTCCTGGCTTCCCGCTATTTCCTGGAGGCGGAGGAGGGCCTGGGGCGGCGGTTCCGGGATATGGTCTCCAGCTTCCGGGCGGTCTCCCGGAACGAAATTGTGCCGGAGTGGATGCGCTCCCTCCGAGAGGCGGCGGACCGCCTCTTCCCGGCGCTGTTTTCCAACGATCTCTCCGGCGTCTCGGACCTGCTGGCGGAGGGCGCCGACGCGGAGGCCTACGGGGAGGACGTCTGGGAATATCTCTCCATCGCCTCGGTGGATTACGCCCCGGATGACGACCGGGATCCCGCCTCCGCCACGGTCTGGGTCAAGCACCGGCTGAACCTGGAGGAGGGGGAGAGCTACAGTTACCTGACCATGGAACTGACCCGCCGGGAGGGACAATGGCGGCTGGCCTGGTCCGGCCTGGAGAAGTGAGGGGTATACCCACAGGCCTCCCGCATAGCCTGAGCACAGGGGGGCTGTGGAATGAAGGAGCAAATCCGCCTGGCGGACGTGGAGCACGCCCGGAGGGCCACGGAGGAGGACCGCCTGTTCCTCTTTGAGCTCCAGCGGGCGCTGCTGCTGGAGCTGAGAGAGATGGGCGTTCTGAATGACCGGCAGTGTCAATACGCCGAGGACCGGCTGCGGAAACAGGAGGACCTTCCGCAGAAGGAGGAATGAAAAATGAGGCGTTCGGAGAGAGGCACCCGGAGAACCGGCGGCCCCTCCGGGCGCCTCGTTTTCCCCTCTCCGGAGGTATGATATTGATTTCCGGAGAGGACTGGAGTACAATTGGATTTACAAGAAACGAGGAGGGAATGTCCATGCCGATTGTTGGCGCGCTGATTCTGCCCCATCCGCCCCTGCTGCTGCCCGAGGTGGGCCGGGGGCAGGAGAACCAGGTCCGGGCCACCCTGGACGCCTATCGCCGGGCCGCCGGACAGGCGGCGGACTGGCGGCCCGACCTGCTGGTCCTGTCCTCGCCCCACGCGCCCATGTACGCCGACTACCTCTCCATCGCCGACGGCCCCGGGGGGCAGTGGGACATGTCCACCTTCGGCGCCCCCCAGGTCCGCCTGGAGGCGGACTATGACCGGGCCTTCCGGGAGGAGCTAACCGCCCGGACCAAGGCCGCGGGGCTCCCGGCGGGGATGCTGGGGGACCGGCCCCGGCACCCGGACCACGGCACCGCCGTGCCCCTGTACTTCCTCCGGGAGGCGGGGGTCCGCTGCCCCCTGGTCCGGCTGGGCCTCTCCGGCCTGTCTCCCCTGGAGCACTACCGGCTGGGCCAGTGCGTGGCGGAGGCGGCGAATGCCCTGGGCCGCCGGGTGGTCTACGTGGCCAGCGGC